>NZCP01000020.1 GCA_002686465.1 Candidatus Woesebacteria bacterium
AAGAGTTGGTGGTTCGCCATGCGTCTTGGGCTGATCCAGATTGCCCAGATAAAGCTGGTCAGGCTATCGAATATGTGGCAATAGCTCTTAAGAATACTTTTGAGTTTATTGATAAACATAAAGTAGAATGGGAAGTAGAACTCGAAGACTGGGAGGAAGAAGATGAGTAAGTATATCTTTGAACTTGACGATGACATTAAAGAACTAGAATGTGCAGCCAGCTTCCATGATGGGATTCTTACACTTGAAGATGGAACCTGTATTGAATTCGCTCAAGCACATCACCATGTTGTGTCGAAACACTATGTCGGCTCCGAGTTGGCTACATACTTCGCTGGCCGAATTGATGGACTGATTAATGTTCTCTTGGAGGTATCTCGACATTCTGACTCCTTAATGAAGTATGTTCTCGTTGATGATAATCAACTAGATTGGCTCAAGAAACGGAAGGATGAGCATGATAGAATCATAAGGCTCGTTAATGACACTGTTGCTAAATATGGAGGAATTGAGAATGCGTGAGCGTATTAAAAACGCACTTGTTAAACAAATGGTTGATATTCATGGTTCTAACAATGAAGGATGGTGGACTGACGCTCAAACGCTTAACGAAGTAGTGGGAGCAATCGCTAACTCCTGTATGGATCTATTCGACAACGACGAGTGGGAAGCTGCTTGATCTGACACCGATATAAAGAGCCAATGGAGTGGTTCAAATTAATAAGCAAGGAGGCTTATATAATGTTCAGAGTAATTCATGTGTGGATAATGTGTCTTATGGAGTTTATTTGCCCGTCAGAGATAAAAGATGAGCAAAATTGATTCAGTCATCAGAAACGCTTGTCTGATTTAATTTTAAATAAGAATAAATACAAGGCGCAGTAGAGAACAGGTTTTGATAACCCTTTCAGGGTCTAGCCCCTCTGCATTTCATTATAATTCCCACCAAATCCCACCAAAGGTTATTTATAATGCCTTATAATGGGCAACAATCCCACATATTAAAGAAATCACTATTCTTTATAAATGACATTAAAGAAGTTTAAAATTGAAATTTCCGGCATTATAAAGAACGATAAAATGGGATTTCAATGGAATTAAAAGGAACTTGGAGTGGGCTAAATTAAAAACGTATCATATGTGATACATTTTTATGGTTTGGACACCGACATAGAGATTGAGGTCATCAAACACAAGGAGAAATGACATGAGAGGTTTTGATTTAGTTATTAATACATTAGAATTGATTAAAGCACTCCATCAGAAGCCGAGTTTTGAGAGTTCATTGGAACATGACGATAGATTAATCAAAGAAGAAGTGGTTTTAGCTCCCAAAACACTGGAACAATTAGAGTTAGCTCTCCTTGAAGCTCGAAAATTGAGCTTTACACCGAGATCCAAGCCTAAGTTTGTGAAAAGTAACGTATATGAAGGTGTTTCTCAGGGTGAAATGGCATGGAAGGTGCTAAAAAATGGTGATTTGTTCGATCCTAAGCCATCTTTAGCAGTTAATAACCATAGTCCAGACGGTTTTAGCTGGGGATATGCAGGAAGTGGGCCTGCTCAACTGGCTTTAGCTATTCTTATGGAAGAATTTAGCTTAGATTTCGCTAGAGAGAACTACAATGCGTTTATGCGGGACGTTATTTGTGGCTTAGATATGGGAAATGCGTTTACTCTTACCTCAGATAGCGTAAGAACGTGGGTTAATAACCATGTGGAATCGCAGGAGGCAGTAAGTGAAGTAAATGAATAATAATAAAAGGAATAAACTTAGCGTTTACTGACAGTGGTGATTTCGAGGACGTAACAATGAGAAGGTTGAAGAAGTGGATGGCTGTTAAGGGAGAGAATGGTAACTTTATTGCTGAATGGGATAAAGTAAAGTTCAAGAAAGATGATAAACCTGATCCCAAAGGACACGTTAGGATCAGAATTGAACTAGTGGGAAATAAGCATACAATTATTGCTGGCAATAAGGTAGGAACTTTCCATATTTGGGATGCTACTGTTGGTGAGGTCGCTAATATTATTGAGAAATCGCTTGAATTTGGAGCAGATCTGAAGCAAAGTCATGTTCTTGAATATGAAGGCACTAAAGATAAACGAGGCCGTCCGTATGATCCTGGCATGAGTGTCAGAGATGAAGAAATGAGGGAGTTACGACGAAAAGGATTCACTTATGCGCAATTGGGGGATAAGTACGGTATTTCTAAGCAGCGGGTTCAAGTGATTTGTTGTGGAGTAGAGGTTGAACACAGGAAGAAGGCTGTAAAGAAGCCTAGAAGAAAGAAGGTTGTAAAGAAGGTTGTAAAGAAGGTTGTAGATAGGGCTGTAAAGAAGGCTAGAAGAAAGAAGAAGGATGTTGCGAAGAATCTCAAGCGGGGTAAAGACGGTCGTTTTGCAACCAAGTCCGTAGCTTAATAATGAATCACCGTAGTGACTCGATGAATCACCGTAGTGACTCGATGAGTCACTACGGTGATTTTAGTAGACACCGACAAGAAAGTCAAGTAATTCACAATGAGTAAAGGAGAAAAAGATGCACTTTATCCACTTAATTGCAGTTGAGGCAGACGATGCGTCTGAAGCAGTTGAAATGGCTGAATATGCCATTGAAAGTTATCAAGGTCAGTTATGGGACTGGTATGAAGTTGGTGGTCGTTGGGACGGCGAGCTAGAAGGCAATAATACTCTTTGTTATTCTGAAAATTCCAAAGCTTTTGTCAAACATATTGATAGATGCAAGGAGAGTAGAAAAAGAGAGCTTATTGGTATGTTGGATAAGTTAAATGGCACTCAGATTAAACCTGATAATGTTCAAGACAAATTTGGTTTGGGGATTCCAGATCCTGAGGAGTCGGCTAATCGCATCAATGAGGACAACAAGAAGTGTGCGGCTCGATTTCAAGAGATTTTGAAATTGAAAGACCTTCCTTCAAGTGACACCACCTTTGGTTTAACTGGTTATTATCTTTACAAGTTGGGGGCTTTGCTATCTGATTTTTACACAGCAGACAGTTACTTTTATGATGCCGTTTATGGATCTTCTTCGTTTGAAGCCATTACGGAACGATGTAAAGAGGAACCGTCAAGGCAGTGGTTGGTAGCCATTGACATGCACAATTAGGTAGAGGAGAATTATCATGGCTAATCTTACTGGAACTGAAAAACGGTTTATTGATTATGCAATTAGGTTTTTGATGTCTAATTGGGAAGAAGATAATGAGGAAGACCTTGATTTAACGGAGGATCAGTCGGAAAAGATTGTTGATTCTGTTCAACAATTTCTGCGGAAGGAGGATGTGTGATGAAAACTCAAGTCAATCAGGAGTTTATTGACGATGTGTTTGAACTGGCGTTTGGCGAGGATGCTATCAGCAAAGAGTATCACCCAAGCGAGGTTTTGTCTCGGATACTCCAGTACTGCGAAGATTCGCATCGCTGGGAGCAGTACTGCGAGAAGAACAATGTGGATTTTGAGGACATCGAGGCGGCAGATGCACTACTGAATTCGCCGTGATGATAAGCGCATAATCTTTACGGAAGGATAGACACCGATAAGAGAAGCGTTGAATAGCCCAAAGAGGCTTAATCCCTTTTTCAAGAAGAAAGGAAATTAGAAATGGCTGCTAGATTAACTAAGGCTGATTTTGAGTTGGTAATTGACAGTATTGATGAGGCTGTCGGTAATTTTGTGAAATGGTACGATGAACAGTACACATCAAATCCATCGTCCAGAGCAGTTGAATTGGGTATTCGTCGGCAACTTGGCAAGAGCTTTGCTTCTCGCCTGAAATACACAAACGACTCTTTTGATGGTCGTCGATTTGAAATTTCGGTATCTAAGGAGATTAGGTAACTAGATGAAATATTCATTTAAGGACGCATTTTTAATTGCTTTTGGTGCTGCGTGTGGTTGGTACGTCGGATATGAGATAATTGAATTTGCGAAACAGTTTTTAGTCGGACACGTTTGGTCTTGGTAAACTTCTTTCCATACTTATTCTTATATAAAAGGAAGCATTACGATGCTGTGATGGTGCTGTCGGGTTCCGTGATGTACGGTTTCGTGACGGTTATGTTCTGTAGCGTAGCGTGATGTGACGGTGATGTGCCGTGAGGTGCTGTAATGTCCGGTAACAGTCACGTTGAAATATAGGCCCAGTCTTTTTATCCAAGAAGGCTGGGCCTAGTTTTTTATAGAAGGAAGCACTTTGATGCAGTAACGGTAACGTTACGTTACATACTGTCTGGTAGCGTCCAGTAACGGTGGCGTTGGGTACGTTGCGGTAAAGTCGTGTGTAGTGTTGTAGCGGTGGTGTTATGTGAAGTGTAGTGCCGTTACGGTAAAAAACAGGCTCGGTCTTTCTTAACGAAAAGACTGAGCCTGTTTTCATATAAGCGCAAAAAAAAACCTAGTTCGAAGTTCTCACTCCGAGCTAGGCTCTTTCGGCAAGCGATTTTGTCTAAGCAACAGCGGACTGTTACTCAGCACAACTTTCCAACCTTTTTGTAGTAATCTGATAGGGTTTCGCTTACCATTTAGCTTTCGCTAACCGCCAAAACCTACCAGCGTTGGACCGAGTTAAGGAATTTTGCTCTTAATTGCTGAGATTCAAAAAACTTCTTCTCAAACTTTCTCTTCCGAGCTTACACCCATCCCAAGTTAAGTTTAAGATTGATTCAAAGAACTCCAACAACCCTTTGCATAGCCCTATAGTCTCGGCTTCCCTTTTATTTTACCTGTTTGGGACAATTGCAGGTCAGTGTAAAGAGTGTCGAAAACTCTTAGGTTTCAGGACTTTCTGGAACGACTTCCATATTCCCTATTCGGGAAGGATTCCTTCAAGGCACTACATTCCCTAAAGTATTCCCATCCTTAGTCAGGACAGTTACTTAAGATTTAGTTTGGAACTGATTAGCTAAATCAGTTTCGTGTCCAAACTTCCTCTTAAGTCTACAAGGTTGGCTTTTTTAGTTTTTTGCAACATTTCTGTTACAAAAAGGTTTATAGAACCAACACATCCTGACACCGATACCCGTCACAGGTTTCCCAAGTTCATTCTCTTAATGCTTGTGACATTAAGTTTCAGAACCTGATCGAAGGCCTTATGAGCGAGGAGTTCTAAATCATAGATTTAGACATCCTTGCCTTTCGGCTTTCGCCTACCCAATTCCTTTAGGAGAAAATTAATTCTTCTAGTTGGCGGATTGGGGCTTCGTACCAATAGTTTAAAACTGTTTCCAAAATTAAACTACTGTTCCCTGTGAACTCCTTTGGCCTTCGCATTAGCAATTGAATGTTTGACTAATCTCTTAACCATTCAGTCAGTTGTGTTATGCGATTGTTGAAGTATACAGACTTTGAAAATGCTTGCAACCCTGATCGACAGAATTTTCGTATTTCTCAGAAAGTTTTTTCGGGAAACCAATGGACACCGACATAACGCATGGTGCAGAACTGATTTATGATTTTTAAAAGGAGAACAAGATGATTAACAGAACTACGGTGAAGATGCTTCGGAGTGAGATTCAGGATGCTCTTGTGTCTTTGGGAGAGAAGCATGGACTCGAATTCAATGTTGGTGGTGCTTCATTCAGTGCCAACAATGTTCGGTTCAAGGTAGATGCCAATGTAATTGGTGATGATGGAGAGGTTTTCTCTCAGGAAGCGGAAGATTTCGGTAGCTTGGCTTCGATGTACGGGTTTGAACCCGAGGATTTGGGGAAGGAATTTTCCTACGGTGGGGAAACCTACAAGATTACTGGCTTGAAGCCACGTAGACGGAAGTATCCTGTCTCTGCCGAGGGAATTCGGAACGGAAAAGGCTACAAGTTCCCGGCGGACATGGTAAAAGCGGCTCTTAAAATGTCTTCGACACCGACATAAGGGCTGTCCACAACAACACTTTGTTAAAGGAGAACTGAAATGGATTATCTTGAAGAACGTGAGGAAAAGAAACGTAAGTCGAAGGAATCTTTGAAAGAGGCTTGTTCCACGCTTTTTAACGCTGGAATTACTCTCGCAGAAGTCCATTACGATGGCTATGGCGATAGTGGGCAAATTGAGTATGTGCTGTTTTTCAAAGGAGATAAGCAACTGTCTGAGAATGAAGTAACCAGCTTGGGGCTGCCTACCTCGACCATTGAGGAATACAATTACAGCCATAAAGAAGGAGAAAGTCGCTACAAAACGGTTGAGTGTACGCTTCTTCAGAAAGTGGAAGATTGTGCGTATGATTTTCTCCCCGGTGGGTGGGAAAACAACGAAGGTGCCTTTGGCGACCTGAAAATCGACACCGAGAAGGCCAAAGTGACTCGTGAGCATAACTATCGCATTGAAGAAACAGAATACTCGGAAGAAGAATACAACCTGTAAGGAGAAAAACGTGGCACATCCATACCATCACGCAATTTCTTCCGTCAAAAAGTGGGGCGGAGAACCGGAAGATTATCTGGAAGTTCATTCGTGGTTTGATGAGAGCAAGAGTTTCATGGCAGATTTCCGCCATCGGGCAATGCGTCATCATGCCGAAGGTATCTTCATGGCGGAGAAAATCTTTGGAACCGTAATTTCCAACTCCGATGGACGCAAAGTTCCTGTAAGATTTATTGGGGAACAGCACGTTAAAGAGGACTTGGGATGGATTCCGTCTGTCCAAGATTGGCTGCGTAACATTGAGCCAGAGAAGTGGATGGGCAAAATCGGGGTCAAGCCAGAAGAAATGTTGAAGGATTCGGCATGACACCGACATGAGGGATGTCCACAACATCTTTAATATAAAGGAACGTAAAATGGAAGATAATTATGGCATAGAAGTTATAAAATTGCCTTGCTATGGGATTCTTCTCAATCTCAGGAAGAATGGCGGTGGCGGTATTTCTTCTAATTTATGTAGGTATTTTGAGCTTCCCAATGAAGTTGACCGGGCTGATTGTTGCAATACGGCTGCTTTAGAAACTGCCGTAGATGTGATTGAGAGCTTGGTTTTGGCTCATGCGTGTGCTGGAATTGACATTCAGACACCGGCATACATCAAGGGAATTGAAACCACAGTAGACGCATTGGCAAATAACTTGTAAGGAGAAAAACATGGCTAACAATTACCAACAACACTCTTTCATGATTGACAAATTGACTCCAATGGAGGCTTATTGGATTCGTAAAAGGTTTGATGAAATTGACAAAAAAAACGATGATGAAGATGAACAAGAGCCGATTTGGATTGGCGATGTGGCACTTGAAGATGGTCACTTTGTGTATGACCCTCCTCTCGAAGATGGCAAAGAACCAGTTGTCGAACAAATCAAAGAGCATCCTAAATCACTGT
>NZCP01000021.1 GCA_002686465.1 Candidatus Woesebacteria bacterium
AAAAAATATACTCAAAAGCAATTAGAAAGCTAATAATGACTGTCGCACGGACTAGAAGTGCAGGGGAAAAGAATTGAACAATAGCTGCCAGAGCAAGGACAGCTAAGACTACTATCATTTTCGCCTTTGGCGTTTTTAAAATATTCATTACACTGGCTGCAAGGCGAATACCCCGATGCCGTCATCGGTGATGAGCCGCAGCCCGAGCTCAAACGAGGGTAGCACAGCCCCGTATCAAACTACCCAAGCACGGAAGCTTGGGTAGTTTATTTTTTAAAAGCCAGTTATTGCCACCCCAAAACCGTCTGCTGCGTAGATACATCCCCATTTATATTCTCCACCAGTAATGAGCTTTTTGTGTCCTAAGGTATCAATCCAGCCCTCTACCGCTTGTTCTGGTGTGGGGTATCCGGAGATTAAGAATTCTGATACATTGCCTGGCATATCAGTATTATCTTTGTATTTATCGTACACACCTTGAAAGCCATCATGGCCATCGAGCTTTCCTAATTCGCGAACCTGGGAAAGTCTGATTGCGGATATTGTACAAAGGATATCTTTTTGATTTAGAGAATTGACACCGTTCGCAAGACGTGCCTCATTAACAGCGTCCCAGAGGTCAGGTCCAGAGTAACTAATCGGAAGTTGTATCTTTTGCTTTACTGGTGCTTCGGGTTCAGGACTAGGACTGGGTTGTTTTATCGGTAATGGGGAAGGAGATTGTAGAGGCTTTTGAGACAAGAGGCTTAACAACTTTTGTTGGTTTTCATCCGAGATTTTGAAAGCGTCTGTAGCTCCTGTCAAATACCCCCCAATAAAAAACGCGACACTCCAGGAAAGAAAAGCAATTACAAGAAGAAATTTTTTAATATAGGAGAACACCACTTATTCTACCAGACTTTTTACACCGCTAGTCTAATCGTTCCTGCGGCCAGGCATACTTCCCAATGAGGGGTACGAAATGAGCTGGTGTCATTCTTAATGTTTCTTGAAATCCCTTGCCTACCTTTTTGTAAAGCGTAACCTCTTGCCAATCTTTCGCTCCTACAGGCATTACCAAAGAGCTACCAACCTTTAATTGCTCCACAAGTGGTTTTGGGACTTTACTAAATGCCGCTCCAACAATAACTGCATCATACGGAGCATGTTTGGCAAGTCCTTTGGACCCATCCCCCATGACAAATGTAACATTTTTAACATTCAAATCTTTGAGTCGTATTTTAGCCTGGTCTGCCAGCTTCTTGATCCGCTCGACTGTATAAATTTGTTTTACTAACCGACTCAAAATTGCTGTTTGAAACCCCGAGCCTGTGCCAATCTCTAAAATCTTCTCATGGCCTTGTAGTTTCAGCGCCTGAATCATTTCAGCAACAAGGCTTGGCTGACTAACTGTTTGTCCCTCCCCTATAGGGAGAGCTCGGTCTTCATAAGCACTTTCACCTAGACGGTTCTCAAGAAACGCCTCTCTGGGAATTATGTCGAAAGCAGAAAGGACAGAATTGCGGATGCCATAGGATGCAAGCAGATTTATCAGACGCTGTTTTTCCATAATTGGCGCTGAATATGTAGGGATCATATTTGTGATACTCCATCAAGATTTGGTAGGTTAACTGTATCCCCCGCTTTTATCCCTTCCTGCTTCGCAAATCCCGAAGATACTTCAAGAACATAATCTACTGGCTGGTTAGGTAAGTATTTGGGGATCCTGTTCTCGGAAGTGTTTGTAACTAGTGTAGGGATATTTGCCGTCACTTGGACGACTTTATCGTCATTTATCCAAATAATATCTATTGGAAATTTCATATCTTTCATCCAAAAGGGAGGACGAGTATCTTCCCTTTCAAAAACAAACAGCATGCCAGTATCTTTGACAAGCTCGTCGTATTTTGACAGTCCTGTACTACGATCCTGTTTAGTTCTGACAATTTCGACTTCGATTTTTGCAGACCCTATTGTTACGAAGCCCTTTTTAAGTACCTGATTTGATTGAGTTGACTCAGGTGTAGAAGCATTGTTGGGTAGGAGTTTTTCTAGATCCTCCCGGTTAGACAACCAAAAGGTTCCAGCCATGACTCCAACCAAGAGCGCAAACAGCAAAATAATTTGCTTCATTTTTAAAAAATTAAAAGAAATAATGTCAACAAAACCGCAAAAGCTATTCCAGGGAAAAGGAGAATGAGAGTAGAAAAGTGGTGTCTTTCATGATAGGGTTTTCGGTGCATGTAAGCTAATACCCTCACAAACTAACGAATTAGCATCTTGCAAAATTTAGCAGAATTCACAAGACTTTGATTTCTTACCCTTACCGCAGCACTTTTGGCAGCAGTAATACTTACCAATCTTCGTGTAACCCCGACCTTTAATTATCTTCCCGCAACTATAACAGCGCTTAGCAGCCATACTCTATGGAACCACAATTCTTGCCTAGATGTCAACTATTAATTTCGAGGTACTACTTATATGCGCTGACCAAGTCTGACTTGGTGCCGAGGAGAGGACTCGAACCTCCACCCCCAGTAACGGGGACATGGTCCTAAACCATGCGCGTCTGCCAATTCCGCCACCTCGGCTCAGATCCCATTATATCAAAAAAGAGGCGCACCCCAAAAAACGGGTACGCCTCTGTAGTGCGGCCGCCGAGACCTTTTGAGTCTATAGCGACCAAAACCCCAAAGTTTATAGGGTTTATTCCACAAACCTCAGGATCTAGCACGAAGTGTACTTAAGAAGTGCGAAAATGTCAAGTGCTATAGGCCTCTAGGCCTTCAAGTTACGCTTATGGGCTTTTCTAAGTCCTCATTCCATCTCCAGTATGAATTGATTGACTCCCTTTGCCCAAGACCCTTCAGGCGAATGGGGCACCCACTTTTTCATTATTTCCTCTGGTGTTTCGCCAAAGCCTTTGTTGAAATATTCCTCGCGCAATCCTCTTGATACTTCCTCGATTGCCTCACCAAAACTATTAAACCTTAAAGTTCCCTTACTGTGAATACCCCAGCCCCAACAGTTATAAGACTCACTTGGTATTTTTTTACATAAGTTAGATTCTTGTTGGGCAATTGCTGTCAGTAGTCTAAAGTCGAGGGATTTTTTATCAGATTCCTCAATAATTTTCTCCTCATATCCAAGAAGAGGTGAATTGTACTTTTCGAGATACTGCTTGGTTATTTCTATACGAGCGTCTTTAGCTGTGGCAACACCTGCTACTTGACCTATTGTTCCAGGCAGGGCAGCATATACTCGAGATCCATAGCGAGGTGCAGTGAAAGCACTAATTTTTTCCTGCGACGGTTGAGCCTGGTAGACTATATTTTCTGAGGAGTTGGCACGAGCCAACGCATTCAGCGAGAAAAGGCTGGTTACCAACGTAATTGGAGCTACTATAACAAAAGTTAAAAGGTAGAATAAGTTCCGCATTGAAACCCTACAGGGTAGGCATGTAATTACCTCTGCAGGTTGTTACATACAGGGTGCATTAAATCCATGCACTTTGTCAAGTTTCTTGCGAAGCGTGATAATTTCTATTGAAATTAAACGCCCCAGTCATGTAAGAATTTTTAATTCTGTACGTGGCGCGCCTGGAGGGATTCGAACCCCCAACCCCTGGTTCCGAAGACCAGTGCTCTAGTCCGTTGAGCTACAGGCGCTTGGTGGGCTGCCAGGGACTCGAACCCTGAACCTACTCCTTAAGAGGGAGTTGCTCTGCCGATTGAGCTAGCAGCCCGCAATATCAGGTATAATTATACCAAAGATGATAGATATACAGAAACGTATCGACGATATTCAAAAAGAGATTCGAGAGACACCTTATCATAAAGGTACAGAGCATCATATTGGTAGACTTCGCGCTCGTCTTGCAAAGTTAAAAGACCAGGTGTTTGAGGGTGGTAGTAGCGGAGGGAGTGGAGGCGGATTTGCAGTCAAAAAACATGGTGACGCCACTATAATATTGGTTGGATTTCCCTCTGTTGGTAAATCGACACTTCTTAACAAGCTAACGAATGCAAAATCACCTACCGCACAGTACGCATTTACAACGTTAACAGTAATTCCAGGGATGATGAATTACAAAGGTGCCGCAATTCAGATTCTAGATGTTCCGGGAATTGTAAAAGGTGCTAGCTGTGGTCGGGGGCGGGGTCGAGAAGTACTTTCCGTTGCTCGAGGTGCTGACCTGCTTCTAATTATGGCACAAGCAGGAAAAGAAAATGACTTTTCAAAGATAGAGGATGAGATCATTGCAAATGGAGTTCGGGTTAATAGAGAAAGGCCAAAAGTAGAAATACGAAAAACAATAAAGGGAGGGGTACAAATTACTTCTACAATAAAACAAGATTTGGAGAAACAAACAATAATTGATGTTGCGAAAGAATTCAGAATTGCAAATGCTGAGGTATTACTGAAAGAGAAGCTTACAATGGATCGTTTGGTTGATAGTTTTTCAAGTAGTATTGTTTATGTCCCAGCACTTTATGTTGTAAGTAAAGCATATTTGCAGAAAAAGAAACCCTGGGTTAAAAGCGCAACTTATATTAGTGTTGAGGAAAATCAAGGGATAGAGAAACTTCGTGATGTGATTTGGAAAAAACTCGGTCTAGTTCGGGTATACCTAAAGAAGTCCCCCAAAAGCACAGATTACAACGATCCTTTAATAATGCATGGGGACAGTACTCTAGAGGATGTTTTGGAAAAATTAGGGAGTGATTTTGCAGAGAACAAAAAGAGTGTGAAGATTTGGGGTCCGGGAAGCCGATTCCCTGGACAAAAAGTTTCATTGTCAACAAAAGTTCAAGATGAAGTGGAAGCGCTATTTACTTAAATTTAAACCTCTTAATGAGAAAGGCTCCCAGAATAAATACGATAGATAAAATTGTCGCCATGCCAAAACTCAGAGCTGTAAATTCTACTGGGGTGTTGACTTTTTGTGCAAAATAATACCAAAGGATTACCCCTGGAGTCATCCCTATTAGTGACACAAACATATATGAAGAAAACCTTAGCGGTGTAAGACCTACAGCGTAAGACACAATGTCGTGTACCCCACCCTGCAGAAGCCTTAAGAAGAAAAGTATGGGCAATCCGTAACTTTTAGTGAGTTTATCTATTTGTGTCATGTGTCCATGACCGACTAGTTTTTCTACAAAACCCCTTCCCCATTGTTTTGCGATCCAAAAATTGGTGGCAAAAGAGATGACTATAGCAATCACGGTATAAAAAATAGAAGTAGTGCCAAACGCATAATATCCTGCAAAAAGGAATGGGGTGCTACTCATCGGGGCAAAGATATAGGTAGTGAGCAATGTCAGAATCAAAAGAATGGGGCCAAACGGTCCGACATGTTCAATAAATGGCTGTATTTTTTCTGGGGGAATACTGCGACTCAGGAGATAAAAGATCACAAGAAGCACGACAGTTAGAAAAACTAAAAGATATAAACGTGTCTTTTCGCGGTGGAGTTTTAGCATCACAACTATGCAGCTAGATTACCTTTGAGAAATTCATCCCAATAATCTTCCGCGTCTCTGTAAACTCTTTTTACCTCGCTGGGGTCATCGTTCCATTTCTCAAGTGCGAAATTTATTCTTCTTGCGTCTCCGCGCATATATCCGTACCTTTCTCCTAACTCCCCCAAATTCTCATGTCTAGCCAGAAATACCCAAGCACCGACTACTGCAGAGGCTGGGTCGAGGGGATTAAATTTTACCTCAGGATTCTTGCCAGGGTCGCGCTTTTCGTTATACTCCCTAAATAGCTGGTATACACTAAGGGCGGTCGGTGGCATAAATTGCATTCCTACTGCCCCCGATTTCGATCCAGGTATATTTTCTGGTTTTATATTAAGACCATAATCTCTTGAGACTTCACGACACAGACTTTCTAGATCATCTCGCCCACTAGGGACCTCCTTCGGGTCTAGTTGGTCGACAGCGGGTACTTTCCCAACTTGAATAAAACTGTCTGTTTCTTCACGAACTAAAGCCGCCATACCACCGGTATTAATCATGAACAAGTCGGCTTCAAGTTGCTCAAGTACTTCCGGTTTATCTTTTAAATCGTCTCTTAAGGTTGACTTTAGTACCCGGATTATCTCTCTTGCTTTAGGATACGCGTCAAGGCATATTCCAAAGGCTTCTGGATGAATTCCAGCTTTTTCGGCCCATGTAACCTGCTCAAGAGGAATTAGAGACAAGTCTTTGTGTCCTTCTTTTTGTCGAAGATCATAACGCTTATTTAAAAGGGCGCGCCGGCTTTCTTCATTGGCCAACACCACAAATCCCTTATCAATTTCATTAAGCGTCAGATTTTGTTCAGCATATCTTTTTTCTAACTGCTCTCGGATTTCAGTGTTTAGAGGTGTTGCCAGTATTCTGTTAAGTTGGGTAACACGCTCCTCACTAACTGGCTTTTCAATTGGAACTGGCTTGGGTTCTTCGACTACCTTTGTTATCTCTTTCTCTCCTTTTGGGTGATAGGTAGTTGGAGTTGGAACAGGGTCAACAGTCACAATAGGTTCTATTTTTGGAGCTTTGTCCAATTTCTCCGTGACTTCCTGATCTCGATTTCCTAGTTTCCCTACTTCCTCAGGAGCAGGGGTCTTTTTTGGTTGTTCTTGTTTTTGTAAAACTTTGCGAGAGCCAGGAATAAGGGTAAGGGCAACGAGACCAGCCACTTTAAGGAAGTTCCAGCGTGTCATTGGTTTGTCTAAAAACCCGCCTTTATTGTCTTTTCCGTCTTCTGACATTTCAATATTAATGATACCTGAAAATTTGTCCCTGATGCCACAAAAGAAGATTTTTGGAGTTATTTTGGCTTGTAGTCGCGGATTACGAGACGTTAGCGTGCCTTATCAAGTGTAATTGTAACTCTTTGTTTTTCTTTCCATCCCAAGGTGTTTGAGAAGTTTTTAGGAATAATTATAGCCTTACTATACTTACCAGCTTGAGTAATTTTTCTGACGACTTTCACAATTCCAGTGTAATATATTATATTTTGATAGTTCGTCTATAACAC
>NZCP01000022.1 GCA_002686465.1 Candidatus Woesebacteria bacterium
ACTTTGCGCACCCCTATTATCCATTCAATAAATTGCTTTGTGGTAATTTTCTTAATGATCCGTCTTATTTTTCTTTTAGTTTTACCAGAAACCCCTTCGACAGAATTGTTTCGGCCTACACATACGCAATACGGAGGCTGGACTTTGAGGACGACAATGCAAATGTAGACCCAAACTTCAAGTTTGATAATTTCTCTGACTTCTGCAGCAAGTATCTAACGCAAAGCAACTTCTGTGACCCAGTCACTAGATATAACGTTCACTTCTTGCCCCAGTATAGATTTCTCTACGAACCCCAAGAAACGATTCTTGAAGACGGCAAGTCTCTCGTTTCTTATGTGGGTAGATTTGAAAAACTACAGGAAGACTTTAATTATATTTGTAAAAAAATTAAAATTAAAAACATTGAACTGCCCCGAGTTAGGGATCAGAAGAACAAAAAACAATACCACGAATACTATTCAAAAGAATCCAAAGAGATAGTAGAAACAATATACAAAAAAGACCTAGATTTATTTAATTATGATTTCCCAAAACCTCCAACAAAAACTCACGTAACCATGACAAAAGAAAAACCTGGCACTTTTCAAAGCGCTCTAAAAGACGCATGGGCCCCCATGTGTCAAGTAAAAGAAATTTTCGAATACGCTAATCAATACATCCCAACATCAGACGCAGAGGCCTCTGAAAAAGAGGGCGACACGTCTTTTAATTCTGGAAAAAAGATAGCAATATTCAATATAAACAATAACCAGAGATACTCAGTGGAGTCAGAAAACAATGTACTCCACTATGCAAACAAGCACGACTACACGGCATATATATATAGAGGAGGAGAACACGCAATAGCGCAGTCTCTCCTTAATCACATAAAAGACCACGAGTATATACTGTATATTTCAGATTCATCACTAATGATAAACTTCAACAAAAAGATCGAGGATCTTATCAAAGCAAACCAAAGAAGATATTTCGTTACAGATGAAAACCTAAATGCGATCTTAATAAAAAGCCACGAATACACAGAAAACCTACTACGAAAGTGGGAAGAAAAGGGAGCCTTGCTTGAAACGTTAAAAGCCTCTGACCCATCAAAGTTCAACCATAAGGTGCTGTCCGACCCAAACTTTTGCGCAGCCCCAGACAAGGCGACAAGTGAAACTTTCGTTCTAAATTTCTCAAATTGCGACAAAGAACAAAGATTTTTCTTTATGAAAATGTGGAACGCAACTCATTTGCCCAAATAGCTTTATAGGTTTTTCCTTAAAATTAAGCAAAGGCGAGACTTCCCATAAGGCTGGTTTTACCTGTAATATAAGGTATGGCTATCTTCAACACAGAGAAAGTCAAGTTAGATGGCGGAGTCATCATAACTAACGACGGCGGCAAGGTCAAATTCGGTACAGATAATTCTACCTGGACCGTAATGGCTGATGCTGACGACATAGCGACAGCGTCAAACGCACGCTCGACAAACCTCAAGACTGATTCGACAGCTCGCAAGAGCCTGTCCAACGCGGTCTCGAGCAAACGCTCGACCAACCTCGCGACTGATTCGTCGGCTCGTGTAAGTTTGTCGAATTCAGCGTCGCAAAAACGCTCGACAAACCTCAAGACCGATTCGTCGGCTCGTGTAAGTTTGTCTCAAGCGCTCTCGACAAAGCACAAGACCGATTCGTCGGCTCGTGTAAGTTTGTCTCAAGCAGCGTCGCAAAAACGCTCGACAAACCTTAAGACTGATTCGACAGCTCGCAAGAGCATGTCCAACGCGGTCTCGAACAAACGCTCGACAAACCTCAAGACCGATTCGTCGGCTCGTGTGACCTTGTCGCAAGCAGCGTCGAACAAACGCTCGACAAACCTCAAGACCGATTCGTCGGCTCGCAAGAGCCTGTCCAACGCGGTCTCGCAAAAACGCTCGACAAACCTCAAGACCGATTCGTCGGCTCGTGTAAGCTTGTCGCAAGCAGCGTCGCAAAAACGCTCGACAAACCTCAAGACTGATTCGACAGCTCGCAAGAGCCTGTCCAACGCGGTCTCGAACAAACGCTCGACAAACCTCAAGACCGATTCGTCGGCTCGTGTGGCTGCGTCGAACGCAATGTCGAACAAACGCTCGACCAACCTTAAGACCGATTCGTCGGCTCGCGTAACCATGTCGAACAATGTTTCGACTGCAGTTGCCGACCTCGACCTCGAGTCTGAAGTTGGGTCTAACGACGTCACAATAAACAAGGACTTCCACAATGTTGTCTTTACTCAAACATTCACCAGCGCTCCCAAAATTATGGGAATGTTGCAGAATTCTGAAGGCGATCCTATCATCGCCGTTCAATTGAGCGGAGTGGATACAACGGGAGCAACATTCATCTTCTCTGATGAAGTTCCCACTGCGGATTACGACCTTGACTACATTGCATCACTGTAATAGTAGTTTATAACACTAACCAATAACCTTAAGGGCGGGGATTTCCCCGCCCTTTTGTGTATCTAGACCCATGGATCCCGAGAAACACAAAGCCTCTAGATTTCGCAAATTAAAGTACAGATCCAAGTTCCTTGACCTTGACCTTGCGGAAACAAAAGAAATCTATGCTGAGGCAACAAAAGAGTGGGTTGGTGCAATACATTCCTATTGCAAAGAAAACGAAGTAAGCAGCCCCCTCGTCCAAGACGATAAACCCTCAAAAAACAAAGCGACAGAGCAAGAAGCAACAATCTTCTCTTCCACACAAATCAAGGATTTATACAGAAAAATAGCAGTGTCAACCCATCCAGATAAGTTTATGACCAGCCCCGAAGAAGAAAAAAAATACAAAACCTCCTTATTTAATAAAGCCATAATGGCAAAAGAGGATAATGATATAGACTCAATGCTTGCAGTAGCCCTTGAACTAGAGATAGATATGTCAAACCTAGACATGAGATGCCTCGATCTACTCGAAAAGCAGCTGGATGAAAAAGAAAAGAAAATAAAAGAAATGCATCAAGACATAGCGTGGCAATGGTACTATGCTGGAGACTTTAAGAGGAGCTTTATTATCTCTAAAATCTGCCCGAAGCCAGATAAAGAGGTGTAATAAATAGTATGAGCCCGACATTTCGATATCCAAACGACAACAGAACCAACGCTATTCCTGACGGGGTAAACATCTACCCTTCTCAAAATTTCGTTCTTATAGGCGCTAACGCCGCAACAAAAGGGACTCCGTTCTATTACGGCAATGATAACGGCGGGTATTATGCGAATAGTAACCGTTCGTCCGACTTAAGTGTGCCTGACGCTACCATCGCAGAATTCCAGTACCCCAATTCAAATGTAGACCTCCAGAATACATAGCAAAAATGGCCTTTGCGATTTTGACATTAGTTTGCGCGCTCAGCATATCTGCGATTGCTGCCTATTTTAGTATTATAGGCCTTGCCACAATTTTCCCAGGCTCCACCGCTGCGGTCATAACCATGGGGGCCGTGCTGGAGGTAGGCAAAATCGCCGCAGCCGTTTGGTTGCACAGAAATTGGAGTAGAGCGCCGCGCCTCATTAAGGGCTACCTAACTGGAGCGGTCTTAGTCCTAATGGCTATTACAAGCATGGGAATTTTTGGATTCTTATCAAAAGCTCACATTGAGCACCAACACACCATAGATAAATCAGAAGCGATAATTTCCCAAATAGATGACAAAATCGCAAGAGAGAATGATTACATAAATAGACAAAAAGAACTAATCGTCAAGACAGAGGGTCGCGTAGAAACAAGCGAAGACAAAAGCGAAGTTAACATTAAGAGGGAGCAGGAGAAAATAGCATCTCTATATGAATCCCTAGACCGAAGCATTAAATACGACAGGGAAGAACTTGACAAACTACAGGTACGACTTGACGCCCTTAATAAAGAAGTTGCCGATTTAGAAGCGGGTTCTGGGGGGCTGTTTTCTAGTAAAAAGAAAAAACTGGCAGAACTAAAAGAAAAACAAAAGCCCGAAAGAGAGGCTATTGCCAATCAAATGCTTACAATCAACAACAGAATCCAAGCCGCAAGAGAGTCCACGGAAAAACAAGTCGCAACGCTCAGAACAAAGATAGAAGACTATCAGAAATCTGAATACAGCGCAGAAGATACGGTGACGGAGGATGTTGAAAAATACAACGTTCTAATCTCAGAAGCGCTTGATAGAATCGACGGTCTAGAGCAACAAAAATTCACAGAGGAAGAAGCTTCGCTAGATATAAAAGCAGAGGTGGGTCCAATTAAATACGTTGCGGCACTAGTAACAGACGTTACAGGTTCTACATTCGACACGGCCCAAGCCGTAAGAGTAGTGATTATTATTTTGATTTTCGTATTTGACCCGCTGGCGATACTACTTGTGCTCGCTGCACACATCAGCCTAACTAGACATTTCCCAAAATTATCCCTTAATCCCAAGAAGCTTTCCTCGCAACACCAAAAACTGCAAGACCTTAAAGACCAAATAGAAACAGACGAGAAGGCTCTTCTTGAAAAAGAAGCGGATATAAGAGATCGAGAAGACCTGATTATACTCAACGAAGCTCTAATAAAGGACAAAGAAAAGAGAACTCAAACACGCTTAAAAACAGCCGAAGAGATGAAAGAATCTGAAGAGCAAATTAACAAATCAGAAGATGAGTTAGGGGATAGAAGGGACGCATTCATGAAAGAATCAGCCGCCCTAAATGATCAGATTAGAGATTTTCACGACAAGAAGGACAAGCTCAACAGAAACCTCAAAGAAGAAGCCAACCAAAAAGAACGGCTTAAAAAAGAGATTCAAGATTTAACTGCAAATAAAAACAAAGTAAAAAAAGCTAAGGAAGGGCTCTCTAGGGAGCTTGAACAACTAAAGGCTCAAACTAAAGAGTCTAAAGAAAAAAATGACAAGCTTTTCGGCTTAACCGAATCCCTTGGGAAAAAATATAACGAAATCACACAAACGATATCCAAGAAAGTTCTTCTCGATCAAACCAATGTGACCCAGACCGTAGAGCATTCTGGCGCCTCCAAAATCATTACCGTCCGCGGAAAGCTCGGCTGGATACATAAGTTCACCATACCGCCAGCCCACCACAATCTACCAGAACAGAATTTTAAAAAAATTGCAGAAGAAATAGAAAATTTTCGACACAAAAATCTTCCACCAGATTCTCTCTACAACGAAATTATTAGAAGGTACGTTAAAACTGAACTGCCCAAATATACATGCTTGACAAATCCTGGCAAATCTGATACACTGTCAAAGTGAACAAAAAAGCCGTCCTTCAGCGCCTACTAGAAAAGGAGTCCCTCAAAACACAGACGGACTACATCAAGCAATACAGACTGCTAGCTGGATTAATGAAAAAATTTCCTGACGAAAACTTTTGGTGTGTAGTAAGACTTCCGAATAAGCTAAAAAGCCTCTATTTCCTCAAGAGAGAATGGGGCGCGGATCTTTTAAAAGAAAGATACAATTCGTTTGTTCGTAGAATTCCTCCGCCAAAGACGTATAATTTAAGCAGCAAGTCAGGACCAGATGTAGTCATAGAAAACAAACCCAAAACCACCAGAGATTTTTTAAAGGAATGACCCGCGCCGTAGACCAAATAAATGAGTTTCTCGCAGAAAAAGAGAACAAAAAATACCATTACAACGACTACGCAGATGCAGACTACAAGATTTCTTCGGGAAGTCTAAACCTAGATATAGCTTTGGGTGGCGGACTTTGTGCGGGAGCTCATAGATTCACGGGCATAAACGAAGGCGGCAAAACCAGTTGCGCGATGACCGTTGCAAGAAACTTTCAAAAGCACTTTAAAAAAAATGGCATGGTTGTGATTGTTAAGAGCGAAGGAAGACTACAAAAGGAAATGCTGGAAAAGATAGGGCTAGATCAAGATCCAGAAAAGCTGTTCATTTTTGATTGCAATATTTTTGAAAAGGTTTTTGAGCTTATCAGGAGACTGGTCCTCGAAAACGAAGAGGGCAAGAAATTTCTATTCATTATAGATAGCGTGGATGCACTCTGCAGGATAGGAGATATAGACAAACCTTTCTCGGAATCGGAGCAGGTCGCAGGCGGCGCCCTGATAACGTCTGTATTTTTAAAAAAGATGGTGCTTCCTATTACAAAGATGGGACACATGATGATATTAACGTCACAAGTTAGAGTTGAGGTTGCGACCAACCCATACGCGGCAAGAGGAGGACCGAAAACTAAACAGGCTGGCGGCAATGCAATCAAACACTATGCAAATTTCATCCTGGAATTTGAAGAACGCTACAACAGTGACGTCATGTTTAAAAACCCTGCTGCCGCCAAGCTAGCGGACAAAGGAGACCCAATTGGCCACTATTGTAAAGTGAGATTCAGAAAATCTGTTAACGAAAAAACTGGAACGCAGGTAAGGTATCCAATTAAATATGGGAAAAACGGAGGAATCTGGAAAGAAAGAGAAATCATAGACATGATGTATCTCTTTGATATGATACAGAAAAAAGGAGCGTGGATCAGTTTCTCCGAAAGCCTCCTACAGGAGCTAAAAGATGCAGGCTTTGAGGCTGTGGAGAAAATCCAAGGAGAACCAAAACTACTAGAATATTTAAACTTAAACCCAAAAATTACAAACTTTATGTACAAGGATTTTCAAAAATTCAGCGATGCGCTTTAACACTCTCCACGGCGGCGCCAAAAGAGTCCGTAAGGTTAGAAATTATAGAATCGATTGGGATAAATCCAGTCGCAGCAAAAGACAATTTGCAGTAAAGCAATTCTTAAAAAAACACTGGAAAAGTCATATTTTATTTGAAGAAATGCCCGTGGCAGGAACGAAGATGACCCTTGATTTTTATAACGCTACAAAAAAAATAGCAATAGAAGTACAGGGCGTGCAGCACACTCGCTACGTACCCCACTTTCACAAAAATCAAAAAATGAATTTCTTAAGCCAAAAACGCAGAGATAAAGAAAAAGCTAAATTCTGTGAACTTAATGACATTAAGCTTATGGAAATTCATGAGAGCGACGTCATAGGCGAGAGGTTATTTAAAAAATTCAACATTACATTATAGCAGTGTATATATGAGCATGGACGATAGCATGGAAATTAATCCAGAGAATTTACCGCAATTCACAATCCCAGAAGCCTTACTGGACCAGCTGTATTCTTTTACTGGCGGAGACACAGAAGAGGGAAGGGGAATGATACTAGCATTTGTTTCTCAAGACGGATCTCCAGCAATTATGTCCAGAACATCTACTCAGGTAGTAGAAATGGGACTCCGTAAGGCCATAGAGCAATATCTAGCCCAACTGGCAGCAGAGGGAGCTACGATAGATTACGGATTAAATTCCGATCAAGAAGGCGATTAATAGTTGACATTCGTCCTTTTGTTTGATATACTTGGTATATGATATATTCGTTTGATTATGAACAACACCTACTTGCTGGGTTAATAAAGCACCCGAAAACCTACGTCGAAGTCGCTCCATTTATTTCCGAGCAAGACTTCTATGATGAAAATAGCCTTGTCAATAGAACTATATTTTGCGTTTTAAAACAAGCACTAGAATCGGGAGAAGAGCTGGACGAGGTAATTCTAGCTCAACGAGTGCAGTCTCTGGGGATTTCTTTTGAGGATAATTTAAATATAGGAGATTACATCAAAGCGCTTTCTATGCGCAAAGTCTCGGAGGGGTCTGTGATCAAAACCGCGAAAGAGCTAAAAAAGATTTCAGTAAGGCGCGGCATATATGAAACCTCTGTCTCCATTGCAAAAAAAATGAAATCCATACCAGACTCATCTTCGTACGATGAGATCATCAATGGGGCAGACGTTATTTACAACGAGAAAATCAACCTCTATCAAGAGGGGACAGACATTCCCGAAAACATTTTTGACGACATGGAGGGCTTAATTGAAGATCGAGGCAATAACCCGATAGAGGATTTTGGCTTTGATGGTCCACACGACAGAATCAACGACCTTTATGGTTCCCTCCTTCGGCCAGGAAATATCACAGTGATTGTTGCTCGCTCTGGAGTGGGAAAAACTAATTTCTGCATGGACTTCTGTATTAAAGTTTCTGCGAACCATGGCAATATTCCAGTACTTCACCTTGATAACGGGGAGATGAGCAAAGAGGAGCTTATCATGCGGCAGGCCGCCGCTCTATCAGGGGTCCCTCTTCACCTTTTGGAAACTGGGAAGTGGAGAAGAGCAGGGAAAGATGTAGTCGACAAGGTGAGGTCAGTATGGAAGTCGGTAAAAGAATCCAAGTTTTATTACTATAATGTCGCAGGCCTCTCTGTAGACGCAATGCTAAACATTATAAAAAGATTTTATTATTCCAAGGTGGGGAGAGGAAATAAAATGATTCTTAGTTTCGACTACATTAAAACCACTTCTGAAAAATTCTCAAACAAAAGCGAGTGGCAGGTGGTTGGAGAAATGGTGGATAAGTTTAAAGCGCTGGTCCAAAAGGAAGTCTGCTTTGAAGGAGATCCAAAAATAGCGATGATCACAAGCGTGCAAAGCAACAGGTATGGAATAACAACCAATCGCAATGCCGATTCTATAGTAGACGACGAGAGTATTGTTTCCCTGTCTGACAGAATTACCCAGTTTAGCTCCCATCTATTCAGCCTCAGAAAGAAAACTTTAGATGAAATTCAAAACGAGCCAACTGGCTTTGGCACCCATAAATTAATATGCTTTAAACATAGACACCTTGGTCCAGAAGTTTACAGGGCATTGCAGCCCATAGAGCTGCCAGACGGATCAAAGCGCCAAAACTATATTAATTTAGATATAGAGAATTTTATGATTACCGAAAAGGGGGATCTTCAGGACATGACGGATCATATGTTGCTGGAAGATGTCGAACTAAATGAGGACGCGGCCAATATGGATGGTGTCCCCGCCCTATAAAAATGGATAGCGAAAGAATAAAAGAGGTGCTTGAGGATCTCGGATACAAACTATCCGATAGAGGATCCTATTGGCAAACCAACGCTATCTTTCGGAACGGAGATAATACAACCGCCCTACAGATTTATAAAGACTCAGGAGTGTGGAAGGATTATGTAAACGACACAAGCTTCTCTCCGTTCAAAAGATTAATTCAAGCAACACTAGGAAGCAATGACCCAAAAGACATAGACAAATATTTAAAAAACGAGCCAATCGATGACTTATATACTAAACGCGTGGGAAAAGAAAAGATACAAGTAGAAGAGGTGCATGACGAAAAATGCCTAGAAAGGCTTCTGCCGCACTATAAATTTTACAATGAAAAGGGGATAAATACAGAAACCTTAAAAACCCTCAAGGGAGGGTTGGCGACATCTGGCCAAATGAACCAAAGATTTGTCTTTCCAATCTACAATGAGTACAAACAAATACATGGATTCTCGGGCAGAGACATTTTCAAAAACTCAACCCGACCAAAATGGAAACATGTGGGAAAGAAAAACAAATGGGTGTACCCCCTGTATGCTGATGAGACGGTCAGAGGGGCCATTTTAAAGCAAGACGAAGTAATTCTGGTAGAAAGTATAGGGGACCTATTAAAGTGTCATGAATTTGGATATAAAAACGTATTAGTTTCTTTTGGGCTTACGCTTTCCCCAAAACTTATATGCACCCTACTGGAGCTTTGCCCTCAAAAAATAGTACTAGCATTCAATAACGATAGCGACAAAGAAGAAAATAGAGGCTTAAATGCCTGTGTAAAGAACTATCTAAAGCTTCTCGGCCACTTTGATCCTGATAGAATTATGATATGCCTCCCTAATAAAAACGATTTTGGAGACATGGAGAGTAAAGATTTTAAATCGTGGACAAAAAAGAAGTCTCAGCTAAACCTGAAAGAGCAACAGCAATACATATTAGAAATAGTAGACTCTATGGCAAAGAAAAAATCCCTCTCCAAGCAGTTGCTAAAGAATAAAAAAATAATACTAGAAATTTTAAATGAGTAGGCGAGTCCAACTATCGGCCAGCAGGATAAAAACCGCGCAACAATGTTCGTGGACCTATTGGTGCAAATATATCCTTAAGCTCCCAGATACAACAAATGAAGGAGCAAGCAAAGGATGGATATGCCATTTGGTATTTGAGACTCTAGGTCAATCAGGAAAGAAAAGAGAATTTAATAAAATCCTGAAAGAGAGGTCCGTGTGGGGCGTGCCCTCCATCAAAAAGCTAATAATGTCTCATGCTAAACGACTCGCTGTAGACGATGACGAAAACCTTGAGGACATGGACAAAATGATTGTCAATGGGTTGGGGTATAATTTTCACGGAGACGCAAAGCACAAACCTAATAAAAAATTCATAGAAAAAGAGTTTAATATAGATGTGGACGAACGAGGGGTAAAGTATTCCATTAGAGGGTTTATAGATCAGCTCTTCCTGTACAAGGATGGAACAGCCACCATTAGAGATTTTAAATCCAGCAAGCAAACCTTTAAAGGAAAGGATCTTACGGATAACCTTCAGGACATAATGTATTCTCTTGCGGTCAGGCATCTATTCCCAGGCAACAAAAGCAATAGTGAATTTGTATTTTTAAAATTTGACCTCTCCACTGACCTTTTGGGCCACACTGGTAACGGGGTAATCAAAATGCCCACAGTGACCAGTGAGGAGCTTGACGGTTTTGAGCACGAGCTAAGTGCAATACAAACATATCTCGAAAATTATTCTTATAAAAACGCCACTTGTTCTTATGCCGCAAAAAAAGACTATCCTAAAGATGGCAGCTTCGGTGGTCCATTGGCTTGCGGGAGAGAGGGTTATAAAAAAAGAAAAGGAGAATTTCTTTTAGATGCAAATGGTAAAAAAATAAAAAACTTTATTTGTGCCTTTAGAAAGCCAATGAAATATTCCGCGCTTCTAGACAAAGATGATAATGTAATCAAAACCTCCTTTTACAAGGATAGGGGAACCCTAACTGCGGACAAATCCAAAGGGGAAAAAATTAAAACAATGGAATACGACGGCTGCCCGCACTTCCACAACAAGGGAATCATAGATGACTTCCTCTCCTAACAAGGTTGCAGGGGTCTTAGTGAAGTGCAGAGATAAGGTCCTCTTACTCAAAAGATCTATCAACGGTGCAGAGCTGCAGGGCTACTGGAGTGTGCCTTGTGGCACTGTGGAGAAAGGGGAAAACATGTGGGCGGGTGCGGCGAGAGAGCTTTACGAAGAAACATTCATTACTACGAAGTACGAACTGCAATACATAAATCACTTTAAGATAAAAAACAATCGGCAGTTTTATTGCTACCTTTACTCTGTATCAAAAGAGGTCAAGCCAGACATAATCTCGGCGCCCGATGGGTACGAGCATAACGAATGGGGCTATTTTCCCATTTCGTCACTCCCAGAGCCAATAGACCCCAAGCTAAAAAAGGCTATTTTCATAGCTGAAAAAATGTAAATAATACATTCACATGCTATAATACTCTGTAGCTTTGACGAATAAATTATACATAGTAGAGGGTCAACGCACCCCGTTCTGTAAACTAGGCACCTCGCTTACAGGCGAAACCGCCGCGGCACTTGGAATAAGCGCGGCAAAACATGTTCTCACCGAATCTGGGATAGACTCGTCATTAATAGACGAAGTCATCTTTGGTTGCGTTGGACAATCAGCTAGTGAAATGAATGTTGCCAGGATCATCGGCGTGCGCGTAGGCATACCTGACCATGTTCCCGCAGTTACGGTTCACAGGAATTGCGCTTCTGGCCTAGAGTCAGTATCCTACGCATCCGCAAAAGCAACGGAAGGCAAAGGAAGTATTTTCCTAACAGGCGGCGCGGAAAGCATGTCTCAAATGCCCTTGATATACCCTAAATCCGCAGCGAAAAAATTCACGTCTTTATTTAAATCAAAAAATATTTTTCAGAAACTAAAAGCACTTCATCAGTTTAGAGTTTCTGACTTGATTCCACAAATAAGCCTAAGGCTCGGTTTGGACGATCCCCTTTCTGGTATTAATATGGGACAAACCGCAGAATTGCTTGCCAGGGAATTCGGAATTTCGCGAAAAGAACAAGACATATACGCTTTACTATCTCATGATAAAGCGCTAGCATCCAGGGCTAAACTTTCCGAAGAAATTGGGGCAGTTTATACGACAAACAATGACTGCATAGCTTCTCCCAGTGGGCGATTCGTTTCCGAGGACAATGGGCCAAGGGAAAACTCTACGGTTGAAAAGCTTTCCAGGCTTAAGCCTGTTTTTGATAAAAGGGAAGGCACCGTTACCGCAGGAAATTCGTCGCAGATTACGGACGGCGCCGCAGCCCTCTTGTTGATGACCGAGGAGGGATTAAATAAAACAGGAGCTCAACCTATTGCCAAAATCGTTGACTACGCTCATTCAGGATGCGCCCCATCCAAGATGGGGCTCGGTCCCGTTTTCGCCATAGATAAGCTCGGGGTAAACTTAAAGCACATGGATTTAATAGAAATTAACGAAGCTTTTGCCGCTCAGGTCCTTGCGGTGCAAAAAATGGCAAAGGAATCCATAGGAGAAATACCTGATGAAAAATTAAACATCAATGGTGGGTCGATCGCGCTCGGCCATCCCGTTGGAGCCTCGGGATCGCGCATTATTTTAACCCTTGCGAAATCATTAAAACGTAACGGCCTTCAAAGAGGCGTCGCAGCACTATGCGTTGGTGGGGGCCAAGGATCAGCGATACACATAGAGGTATGCCAATGATAGATTTTAAAATAAACAATGGAGTGGGGATAGCGACGATTGACCAACCAAAATCAAAAGCAAACATATTAAATGCAGAATTTTTTGAAAGCCTAAACCTCCTACTTGATTCGGTCGAAAAATACGAAGACCTAAAAGGCCTTGTTTTCATTAGCGCAAAGCCTAGTATTTTCCTTGCAGGAGCAGACCTAGTCTCTATGCGCGCTAAATTAAATGACCAAAACTGGCTTGGCGAGGTCGTCTCTCTTGGCCAGAAAACCTTCAATCGGATAGAGCAATTAAAAATACCAACGGTCGCCGCGATTCATGGCGCCTGTTTGGGCGGCGGCCTAGAGCTGGCGCTTGCGTGTAGTCATCGAATCGCCTCTAGTGATAAGTGCACAAAAATAGGACTACCAGAGGTCATGCTAGGAATACTCCCAGCATGGGGAGGCACCACTAGGTTGCCTAAACTAATTGGGCTAACAAAAGCCCTACCTGCAATTCTTTCTGGAAAAGCTTACGCCCCCCAACAGGCCAGAAAAATGGGAATCGTTAGCGAAGTATGCTATAAGGAAAATTTAAAAAAATCCGCCATCGACCTATGCAGCAAGAAGCGCACATGGAACAACCCTTGCCGCAGTCTACAATGGCTCATAGCTCCTATTGTTTTTTATTTTGCTAGAAAAACAATCATGAGACAAACGCGTGGCAACTACCCCGCTCCCTTAAAAATTATAGAGGTTGTAAAAAAGGGCATCTTTATAGATAAAAACAAATCCCTAGACCTAGAAAGAAAAGCGTTCCTTAACTTATCTCAGACAAAAGCTTGCAAAAATTTAATTAGAATATTCTTTCTACAAGAAAAGGCCAAAAAGGGGCCTTCTCCCGCAATCAACACAAAACCCATCGAGAGTATAGCAGTAATAGGAGCTGGAACAATGGGCGCTGGCATTGCTCACTGGATATCCTCTAGGGGCAAAAACGTTCTACTAAAGGATATATCAGAAGAAGCAGTTGCATCTGGATTAAAAAAAATAGGAAAGCTATTTATCTCTGCAGTGCTCGGATATAAAATGGATAGGTCAACCGTTAGGGCGTGCCTCGGCAAACTCGCGACAGCCAAAAATAACGTCCCCCTTGACAATCGAGACCTTGCAATAGAGGCGGTTGTAGAAAATTTTGATTTAAAAACAAAAGTTCTAGCCCAAACGGAAGAGAGCCTCCCTGAGTCCTCAATTCTCGCAACCAATACTTCCGCCCTTTCCATAACAGAATTAGGGAAAAAACTCAAACGTCCAGACAAATTCATAGGAATACATTTCTTCAACCCTGTTCATAAAATGAAGCTTGTAGAAATTGTAGTGGGGAAAGAAACCTCACAAGAGACGGTGAGTAGGACAATTAATTTTGTACAAAGTATCGGAAAGCTTCCAGTGGTCGTGAAAGATAGTCCAGGATTTTTGGTCAATAGGATACTTTTGCCATATTTAGTTGAAGCAATCAGGCTATTCCTACATGGGCACTCCGTCCGTGCTATAGATAATGCAATGCTCAAATTCGGCATGCCCATGGGCCCATTACGACTCCTTGACGAAATAGGGCTCGATGTAGCATCCCATGTTGCGCTTGATCTTAAAAAAAGACTAAAAGACTTTAAAGTTCCAAGCGGGCTAGACGAAATACTCTCCACAAAAGCTTTAGGCAAAAAAACAAACGGAGGTTTCTATCTTTACGACAAGGGAAAATCAACAGGGATAAACCCCGTCTTTAAAAAACTTCAAAACAAAAACCCAATCCCTTGCGACCTAGCAAAACAAATGGTTGCAACGATGACGGAGGAATCCAGAAAATGCATACTTGAAGAAATCGCAGAAACCACTGATGATATAGATTTCGCAATGATCATGGGAACGGGTTGGGCACCTTTTCGCGGAGGACCAATTACACACGCAAGACAATGGAAATAGATACATCAAAAATGTCAAAAGGCAAAGCCGACGCAATGGAAATTGCAGAAGCTGGAAGAGACAAACTAAATAAAACCTTCGCGGGAGGACTATACAATGGAGATGTTAATTTTAAAGACATCTTTCCGTTTCCCGAACAAAACGATCACCAAAAGAAAGAGGGTCAAAACTTCAGGGTGGACCTGCGTGGCGTTTTCGCGGACCACATTAACCCAGACTGGATTGACGAGCATGGAGAAATTCCAGAGCCTGTTTTTGAAAACCTTGCCAAAATAGGAGCCTTTGCAATTAAAGTTCCAAAAAAATATGGAGGGAGAGGCTTGTCTCAAACAAACTACTCAAAGGCCGCAATGATTTGTGGATCAAAATGCGGCAATATCTCAGCGCTATTGTCTGCGCATCAATCCATAGGGGTACCACAACCATTACTAATGTACGGAACGGAAGAGCAAAAACAAAAATATCTTCCCATGTTTGCGAATGGTTCAATTAGCGCCTTCGCTCTTACAGAAAATCTCGTAGGATCAGACCCTTCCCAAATGCAAACAGAAGCCTCCCCTTCAGATGATGGAGGAAGCTTTATACTGAATGGCGAAAAGCTATGGTGTACAAACGGAACTAAAGCTGACGTAATTGTAGTCATGGCAAAAACACCCGACAAAAATGGTAAAAAACAGATAACCGCATTCATAGTAGAAACAAACACACCTGGAGTAGAGGTGGTTACTCGCTGCAGGTTCATGGGATTGAGAGCTTTATACAATGGCATAATTCGGTTTAATCAAGTTAGGGTTCCGAAAGAAAATATAATTCTCGGCGAAGGCCGTGGCATGAAGGTTGCGCTTGGCACCTTAAATATAGGTCGCCTAACTCTTCCCGCAATTTGCGTAGGAGCAATAAAAGAAGCTTTAAGAATCTGCAGAGAGTGGGGCGCCAGTAGATCTCAATGGGGCCAGCCAATAGGAAAGCATGCTGCAATTGCAGACAAGATAGCAACCATTGCAGCGGATACGTTTGCAATGGAATCCATGGTTTTGCTCACTGGACAAATGGCAGATAGTAAAAATCACGACATTAGAGTAGAATCCGCCGTTGCCAAAATGTGGGGCACAGAGGCGGCATGGAAAGCTATAGATGATACCATGCAGGTTAGAGGGGGAAGGGGATACGAAACAGTACAGTCCCTAAAAAACAGGGACGAAGATCCCATTCCCGTAGAAAGGCCCTTTCGAGATCTAAGGGTCAATTTAATTTTTGAAGGCTCAAGTGAAATCATGCGCCTAATACTCGCAAGGGAAGCTCTTGACCCGCACATAAAAGCAGCGGGCGCAGCCCTAGACAGTAGGCTGCCCATTAAAAAAAGAATCATGGGAGCGATGAAGGCTTTATGGTTTTATACAAAATGGTATCCAAAGCAGTGGTTGCCGATTTCCCACGGCCTGCCAAAGGGCATCCACCCCTCATTCAAAAAGAAACTTAAGTACGTGTCCAAAACAAGCAGGAAGCTGGCCCGAAAACTTTTTCACGCAATGGTCATACATGGCCCAAGTTTAGATAAGCAGCAACTCCTCCTTGCTAGGCTATCAGAAATCGGCGCGGAGCTATTTGTGATATCCGCCTCAATATCAAGAGCTCAATCCCTTCTTGAAGAGCAAGATAAAAAAGATCTACTTAACTTAGTAGACTGTATATTTAATAATTCTAAAATTAAAATTAACCAAAAATTTAGAGGCCTAAAATCCAATAATGATAAAAATAATTACTCCCTCGCCAAGAAAGTACTTAAGGGAGATTATGAATCACTGGAAAAGATTGTGTAATATGTATTAAATGTTGATGAACAAAAACCGCCGTCTCGGTTTTCTACCAGAGACAGACAGCCTCAAGCTAATGCTTGTGGTTATTGCGCATTGGCTTATTGTTTTTGCAAATTTCTCCGCATTTTTTATCTTAGCTTATGAAGGGTTAACCCCCTCGCAAAATCCACCTTGGTACATCGGCATGCCACTATGTACCTTTATCGCAGTTATTACTTTTTCGCGGGTAATCGATTGTCCGATCACAAGGCTTGAAAACAAAATCAGAAAAAGGCTTGGCAAAAACACAATAGGGGGATTCGTAAAACACTATCTCATAAAGCCCTACGCGAGGGCAAAGAGAAAAATAAAGAAAGGTTAAAATGTTTCAGTTCGTAATTAAATGGTTACTATATTCAGTTGGAACTCTATATATATTCATAGAGCAATTCCGCCGATACCCCGACGAAGAAAAGGATAACATATTAGGTCTTCCAATCGATGATAGAATTCAAGAGATGTCTAGAAGAGAATTGTGCGACCATATGGATATGTATCTGCCCCGTACGGGATTTTGGGAATTAAATAGTACCACTAAAATAAGGATGGGCGCACAGCTACTTAAAGATAGCGCCCAGGTGAATGAAAAAGAATAAAAATCACCTAGCTTACATTATGGCCCTAACGGGCCTTTTGTTTGCATCGGGATGCAAAACACTCCTCCCAAGCGAAGTTGAGTCTTCTAGTGGGCCCTGGAAATCCTACGAGCAAACAGAAAAAGTATTTAAAAAAATCGTACCAAATAAAACTACCGTCAGCGACCTACGGGAGCTGGGGATCGATTTTAAGAAAACCCCAAACTTGAAAACGCTAACCTATCTTGATGTAATGGAAAGATTCAAGCTGGATAGTACAATATTTAATAATATTAAGTTGCCCCCAGGCATGGCAGAGGCACTTAATCAACACGAGAAGTGTAAAGCATACGAATTAACTTTAGAGCAAACCAACAAAAAAAGAGTTGGAAGCTTCTGGAAAGACATGTTGTCGTTTGAGCAGATCACCCATAGTACTGGGTGGTCGTTCGAGGCGATAATAGTCATGGTGGATGATACCGTTGTATATGTATTATACTCGGGATCACCCCACATAAACAAAAGAAAGTCAAACAAACAGCC
>NZCP01000023.1 GCA_002686465.1 Candidatus Woesebacteria bacterium
GATGGTCCCTAGTCTCTATTCCTATTAATCCACCTCCGGCTTATGATACTGCGGAAGAAGTCCTTCAAGCAGCCCAAATAGCAGGGATTGACCTCCAAACAATAGCAAGGTGGGATAGTCAAAAGTACGATTACCAAGTACACCCGTTAGGAGCACTAAGTGATAACTTTCAAATAAAGAAAGGTGAGGCTTACTGGATTAGAAACAATGGACCGGCGCGACCATTAAATATCCCAGGGTTACCTTCTCCATCCCCAAACCCTTCACCATCCATCCCACCCCCGCCACCACCTCCCGGAAACTAAGCCTCAAGAAATACGTATTTAATTCAGGAATAAATTACGCAACTAACTCTAGAGTTAATTAATGAGTTTATTACGTAAATCCAAAAGTTACCGTCCACTTAGTCCAAGGCTTGACACAGCAATTAGAGTGACGTACTGTGAAAAGGATGGGCCTTTCACACTTTTGGCAAAGATTGAGCTCTAGTCAAAAGGTTTCTTTAGTATCACTCATTATTTTCCTCTTAGCCCTACCAGTAGGACTCTATCTCTCCCAAAGACCACAGATATTCAATCCCCGAGCTGCGACCCCAATCACACCACCCGTGGCTACCTCAACTCCATCCCTAACTTCATTTCCAACTCCAACTCCAGCTCCAGCTCGTGGAACAACAAAAGTTAATGTACTAGTACTTAAATATTTCCCATTAGATAGCACAGGCACTAGGCTTGATAAAGATCTCACAGATAGCGATATGGGTCTAGAAGTTGTCCGCGCGAAAGTAAATAATATCACTCAACAGGGACTAGAAAAACTTACCGATGCAACGAGATATCACGGATATAAAGATCCTGATGCGCAACCATACCTTGGGTATTCTATCCTGGAAGAACACGAGTTTCTGAAACCAATTCCCGAATACCTACACAGCAATATTCCTGACTACAGGAAAATACTCACCACCGATGTAGACATTTGTGACTATGTTGATCAACAAGGAGTGAGACAGGTTTGGATGTGGGGATACCATACCGCAAGTGTGGAACCAAACGAATCAAATATGTCGATGGGAACAAAGTCGCGAGCCTTCTGGAATTATCCCAATTACGGTGACGTGAGTAACACTAGCAAAATAGACGACATGCCGACCTGCCAAAACACTTACGTTTTATATAACTACAATTTCATAAGAGGACTTGGGGAATTGCTTGAAGACCACGGCCATCAAATCGAGTCACTTTTTAAGTATATTGATCTCGATATGTGGGAATACAAGTTTGTACAGCGTTATGGAGAACCTTATCCGACCATTAATCGGTGTGGCTGGACACACTCTCCGCCAAATACAAAAGGTGGCTATGACTGGAGCAACGAAACCAACGCCTTGTCTGATTGTGAAGATTGGAAACCAAATGGTGGAGGAGAAATAAAAACGGTAAATTGTCACACATGGTATGGGTCTGATTGCAAAGACAACGGAGGTATAGAATTTAAGGTTTGGTGGATGCAAAATATACCAGGGATAAACAATGGATTGACCTGCGGAGATGGAACAATCTTACGAAATTGGTGGGAGTTTTACGGAGATCTGGATCAAGCTTTGCTGGGTGGAAAATCGCTTTCGACTGGAGCTTGCAATAACACCGTCGAGCAGAACATTTACCTTCGGTCTGGCTATAATATAGTGGGCCTTGCTACACACAGAGGTGGTATTTATCAAGCAAGTGATTTCCTGAACGACCTTAACAGAGATCATCAAGTTGCAGAGAGCATCCATCGATACAGGCCAGACGACCGCGAGTGGGACACATACAGCATTGAGGGAGAAGACAACGTCGACTTCCCAATCGTATCAGGAAGAGCATATTTTGTCCGCGCCACTACAGCAGGACTAGTAACCATACGAGCAGCACAACGTCTACTCTCCTACCACCAAATCACTGTAAAATCTGGATGGTCGCTCATCTCTCTGTATATAGACACTGGGAACTTACGAGCGAGAGAGCTACTTAAAATAGTAAACGACCAAGGGATTAATGCTCCATTTCTTGCCCGATGGAATGGTGAGAACTATGAAGCCAACGAGCGTTCAGCTAAAAATAACTTCGAAATTGTCGTAGGTGAAGGATATTGGATATACAACGACGGAGAAACAAAAAATTTTAATTTGGAGAATTTAGGAATTCCAATATATCGCGATCCCGGACCTTTCTAGATTAACAGTCCAGTTCTCAATCCTTTCAAGCGCGAAATACCTTATAACCACTCCTTGAATTACTGAATTAATTCATGAGCATAGCTCAACTTCGTTTGAATATATTACGCGATTAACTTCACAGTTAATCAATGAGTTAATTACGTAACTCGTAGGTGAAGTTCTTTTAGACGCTTAACTACCTCATCAACCGAAAGAAGCTCGGTTTTTTTCTTGTCCCGGTCTTTCCATTCAACTTTGTCACCAGCTTTTGCAGAAACCACTAAACGGACTGGGATACCAACAAGATCGCTGTCGGCAAATTTTCGACCCGCGCTAACATCCTCTCTGTCATCCCATAACACATCAATCCCAGCTTTTGTTAATTTCTCATACGTTTGCTCTGCGTGAGATTCCGTTCCTGGATCCTCGACATGAACCAGATGAGCATCATATGGCGCAACCCCTTTCGGCCAAATAATTCCTTTATCGTCATTACTCGTCTCAACAATCGTCGCCATGAGCCTACCAATACCAATTCCGTAGCAGCCCATCTCTACTGGTTTTTTCTTGCCATCTTTGTCTGCAAAAGTCGCCCCCATTTTTTCAGAGTATTTTGTACCCAAAGCAAAAACATGTCCAACCTCAATCGTCTTTGCACGCTTCAGTTTTTCTCCACAGACAGGACATGCACCACCCTCCTTACTCTTTGCAATCTCTTTATTTTCAGCAAAGTGGCAGCCTGGCTTGCCCTCCGAAGCTTTAGCGAAGGAGGGGCAATAAATAATCTCATCCTCACCAACATCAGAGATTACTTGGAACTCATAGGTTTCAGTTCCGCCTATCGTCCCTCCGCTTGCCTGAGAAACAATAGCGTCAACTCCACATCTTGAGAAAATCTTTTTGTAGGCTCCTACTACTTTCTTAAAATACTGTTCAAGGTCTTTTTTGTCTTCGTGGAAGCTATAAAGATCCTTCATTACAAATTCTCGGACCCGAAGAAGTCCACCTGTTGCGCGCATCTCATTGCGAAACTTTACTTGAATCTGATAAAGGGAAAAAGGTAATTCTCTGTAGGAGCTGATTCTGTCACGGACAAGGTCTACGATAACTTCCTCATGGGTTGATCCCAAAGCCAGCTCTTTTCCATGCCTGTCCTCAAGGGTAAAAAGCGGTGGGTCTATCTTGTCCCAACGCCCGGTTTCTGCCCACAAGCTTTTAGGATGCAAAACAGGCATCCCAAGCTCTTGAGCACCGATGGCATCCAGCTCCTCCCGGATAATATTTTCTATCTTCTCGTGTACTCTCCAACCAAGAGGCAAAAGAGTATAAATGCCAGCACCTAATTGGTCAACATATCCTGCCTGAACTAAAAACTTATGACTCGCGGTGTCTGCTTCCTTAGGAGCAATCTTTGTAGTCTTTCCGAAAAGTTGACTGTAGCGCATCTTTTACAAGGTTACCAGGTTTGAAAAACAGAAGCAATTACGGAATCGGCAAAAATCCCCCAAGGAGACGACGGACATCCATCACAGTAACAGCCAAGATTAGAAATAGCAGGAGAACCATACCGCCCGCATGTGCATATCGCTCAACTGCCGGGACTACACGCCTGCCAAAGATAGTCTCAACAATGATAAACAAAAGCCTACCGCCGTCGAGTGCCGGAATAGGAAGAATATTAAGAACAGCCAAGTTAATAGAAATAATACCTGCAAAGGAAATAAGGGCAAAAATCCCCTGCCTGGCAACAGCCCCTGTCATCTGGAAAATTCCAACAGGGCCTGTAACTTGTGGGGTCTCGCCGTGTATTAGCTGGGAAACAGAGGTAGCAACGGCAACAGCCACTGTTTTCACCCAAAAGATAGCTTCGCCCGCTCCGTACCAAACACTAACAAAAGGCCGCTGCCAAATCGGGGGTTGGATCATTTCCACACTCGAAATCACAACGCCAAGAGCACCTTCGCCCTCAGGCGGATCCGAGCGGGGCGTAACACCCAAGATTACCTCTTGACCATCTCCGCGTTCTATAACTAAGCTTGTTTCCGCATCTCCACTCTGCCCGACCAACTCAACAAATACGTTCGTCTCGTAAACACTTTGGCCTTCAACTGATACAACAATATCGTCTTTCTGAATCCCAGCAATTGCGGCCGGTGATCCTTCGGCAACTTCCAATATCTGCACCTTCCCCGTTTCTTTTGGAATCCCGGTAACCCAAACAAGAATACTAAAGGCAGCAACCGCAAGTAGAATGTTCATCACAACACCTGCAATTACGATCGAAACACGAGCAAGCTTGCCCTTATGATAAAAGGCGCGTTCTTTATCCTTCACAACTGATTCGTCTTCTCCATAGAGGCGTACAAATCCGCCAATTGGGATCAGATTGATTGAAAATAGGGTTTCGCCGATCTTTTTACTCCAGACTCTTGGAGGAAACCCAAATCCAAATTCTTCAACTTTAATCCCGGCTCGGCGCGCAGCCAAATAATGCCCCAGCTCATGGACAAAAACCAGTATTGAAAGGAGAACTACAAAGATTAGTAAAGTCATTTTTATACTGTGCCTAACTCAGTTTCCTTACTCTTTCCTATTTCATCGATTTGTCCTATATGCTCGTCCGTTATTTCTTGAAGCTTCTTCTCTTTTAGAATCTTATTGTCCTCAGAAAGGCCTTCCTCTTCTACCTCTCTTTTTATCTTGTGCATTCCGTCTTGTCGAACTTGCCGTACAGAAATCCTGCCGTTTTCCAGCTTTTGGTGTAACATCTTTATGTAGTTGTCCCGATCCTCGGAAGTCATTAGAGGAAGGTTCACACGAATCACCTCACCAGCAATTACTGGCGTTAGCCCGCTCTTTGCTTTTTCAATTCCCTGCTTTATCTCGCCGATAATGTTTTGATCCCAAGGGGCAACGATAATTGTTCGGGGTTCGGGTGCACTAATTGTTGCCAACTCCACAACACGAAGCTGTTGCTGCCCTCCATAAGCATCTATTACTACATCTTCAACTAAAGATGGTGTCGCACGGCCCGTGCGGATTGTACCAACGTCGCCCCGTACCATCTCAACGGCTTGCTGCATCCGCCTCCTAATATCTTGCTCGTCCATATAGGTAGATTATACCTCAAAACGCTTGAAGTCTTTTATTTGGATATTTTCACCGGTCTTGGCAATAACCTCTTTGACCAAATCATTGATTGTTTTTTTAGGGTCTCGGATATACTCCTGCTTAAGCAATACCTTTACATCTTTAGGACTCATAGAAGCAATCTGCATTGCGATCTCGCGCCCCAATTCTTGAAATTCATCGGTTCTGGCAACAAAGTCAGTTTCGCACAAAAGGGAAACTATAGAACCTACCGTGCTCGAATGGTGAACATAAGTTACAACACGCCCTGACTTTGTTTCTCGCTCTGCTCTTTTGGAAGCTCTGGCAACCCCACTTTTTTTTAGGGCTTCTCTGGCTTTTTTTTCGTCTCCACCGGCTTTCTCCAAGGCGTCCTTAATCTCAGCAATTGGAGCTCCTGTTGCTTCTCTCAACTTTTTAATCTGGTCAATCGATACTTTACTCATTTTCCTCCTTGATACTTTTGGTACCTTTCGTACCTTTGATACTTTTCTTCTTTCCTTCCTCTACTGCTTTCTCAACAGCATCTAATATTAGAGAAACTGACTTTACTGCATCGTCGTTTGCGGGGATTGGATAATCAACATCAGTCGGATCAGCGTTTGTATCAACAACCCCAACGACAGGAATCCCAAGTCTAGCAGCCTCACGAACCGCCGTGTGCTCCTCGTGCGTATCTACAATAAACAACATGTCTGGAAGCCTACCAAGATTAGCTACTCCACCAAATACTCGCTCAAGACTGGCGATCTCTCGGTCTATTAGCAATCTTTCCTTCTTGGTACGACCCTTGTACTCTCCTGCCGCCCGTTTCTTTTTCATCTCGTCTAGCTTTTTGATGGATTTCCCAATTTGCTCAAAGTTGGTAAGCATCCCACCAAGCCATCGGGAAGTCATATAGGGCATTCCTACCTTTTCTGCGGTTTGGGTAACTAAATCCTTGGCTTGTCGTTTGGTTCCGACAAAAAGGATCGTTCCGCCCTCTGCGGCTTTATCTCGCAGGGCCGCGCAAGCTGCAACCAACATCTCGCGAGTTTTCGCAAGGTCAAAAATATGAACGCCTTCTCGCGCACCATAGATAAAAGAATCCATCTTAGGATTCCAACGTTTTATCTGATGCCCAAAGTGGGAACCAGCTTCTAGTAACTCTTCTAGAGTGATATTAACTGACATATAGTTTGACTCCTTTAACCTCCACTCAGACCAGGAGATACCTTTGGGGTAGACCTGTCAGGAGCCCTGTCTCGGCCCATTTGGGACGGACTGCCTGAGTGTGCGTATTAGTGAATATTTTACCAAGTTCTACCCAAA
>NZCP01000024.1 GCA_002686465.1 Candidatus Woesebacteria bacterium
GCAATTACCCGTTTCATCTCAGACGGCAAAATAATATCCTTTAACTCAACTGACTCAACTTTTACACCCCACGGGTCTGTTGCCTTATCGATTATCTGTTGAATCTTGGTTGCAACCGCGTTCCTCTTTGAAAGAAGGTCATCCAGTGAGGTTTCCCCTATTACATTCCTCATCGTAGTTTGTGCAAGTTGGGAAACGGCGAAGAAAAAATCTTCCACTTGAATCACAGCCTTGGTTGCGCCCTGAATTCGATAATAGATAACTGCATTAACTCTTGCTGAAACATTATCCCGAGTTATCGCTTCCTGGTCTGGCACGTCAACTGCCTTAACTCGTATATCAATTTTTTGCCAACTCTCAATAATGGGCCAAACAATCCTCCACCCCGGTTCCATCTCATCTCTCAATTTCCCAAATCTAAATCGCACTCCTCGCTCAAATTGATTAACCTGCTTAATTGAAGCAAGAAAAAACATGAGAGGGAAAACAAGTAGGGGGCCTACGAACGTTAAAAATTCCATATGGGGTATAATAGCAAAATCTAGCTCTCATCACAACGAATACTCACGTCATACCAATCCAATGCCCGATACAGTCCTTAATGTTGCTCCTAGAAATTTGTGTTTGACTTTTAATCTGAACTTTGAAATCATTAGTCTGGTGCAGAGGGTGTTTGTAAATGCTATTTAATATGAAAAAGGCAAAAAATTCTCAAGGAAATGCTTTAGTTATCATTTTAGCCGTAGTAGCTGTTCTAGTTGTAGGTTATATATTAGTTAGTAGGTTTGTTGTCCCTAGTATTGTCGGTAAGGTTGTTAATACTGTAATTGATACATCGGTAACTAGCTTAAACTTCGATAGTGCAAAATCTTATCCTGTTAGCCAGGATCTTTCAAATAATAAAGGGATGGTTCTCCAAATATCAAGCAACAGAGGTGAGATTTCCCTTGACGGTAGATCTCAAGGAGATATTCTTACAGGGGAAATAAAATATTTAGGAGAAAAAACAACTTTTGATTACCAGACCGATCAAGATGAAGCTGCTATTTTTAATATTAAATCTGGAGATCAATCTGGTGCTGGTGAAAACATTATACTTCATCTCTCTCAGCTAACTAATGGAAGAATTGATATTGGTCTAGGAGCAGGTTCTGTTGATATCGACTTAACAGATCTTGACATCCCAATTCTGAATATAGGAGCAGGTGCAGGGGTGCTTGATGTAACTTTTTCAAAAAATGCTTCCACAATAGCAAATCTAGCAGCCGGTGCGGGAAAACTTAATCTTTCGATATATAAAGGTACAGGGGTAAAAATTAGACTCACCCAAGGTATTAGTAATGCAAATTTTGGCGATGCTTACGAAAAAGTAGGTGATGCTTATCAGACTAAAAACTATTCCGACGCGAAAGTTAAAGTCGAGTTGAATATTGGACAAGCTGTAGGTGGACTTAACATCCAAGAGATAGAATAAAATTCCTCACATCCCTGTGACCCCACAGACGGGATATTAATTTTCTGCTTTATCCATTACAATGAGGATAATGAAGAAATTAATCCTTCTAATCATCTTTTTAATACTTCTTGGGAGCGTAGCTATAGTTTGGCTTTTCAATACATCAAAGAGAATTGCAGACATACCCAAGGTCCAACCAGAAAAGCAGCGAGAGGATATCCCCCTACTTTCTGTATTGGCACAAAATCTTGAAATTCCTTGGGGAATGGCATTTTTGCCAGACGGGAGCATGTTAGTTACGGAACGACCCGGACGAGTACAACTTATAAATAAAGCTGGAATTATCTCCTCGTCCACCGTTGCCAATATCACTGATGTAGTACCCAAAGGAGAGGGTGGTCTGCATGGAATTGCACTCCATCCCAGTTTTTTGTCCAACCGTTTTGTGTATTTATACTTTACTTATGAAAGTGGTGAAAAACAAACCCTGAATCAGGTAGCACGCTTTGTATACGACGGTCGCGCAATGACTCTCGACAAGGTTATCGTGGATGGAATTCCCGGGTCACGCTTCCATGACGGTGGAAGGATAAAATTTGGACCCGACAACTTTCTATATATAACAACCGGAGATGCAGAACAACCCGATCTTGCACAAGACTTCTCTTCCCTCGCAGGGAAAATTCTTAGAGTAACTGATGATGGTAAACCTGCCCCTGGAAACCCTTTTGGTAACCTTGTTTACTCATACGGCCACCGCAATCCACAAGGAATTACATGGGACGATACAAACAGGCTTTGGGAAACTGAACATGGACCAACCGCAACAGATGAGTTAAATATTATCGAGAAAGGTAGAAACTACGGTTGGCCAGAAATCCGTGGAAGTCAAAAAAAGGAAGGTATGGTAACACCTGTTGCCGAAAGTGGTGATGACACATGGGCACCTGCCAGCGCTGCTTATCTTGATGGTTCCGTATTTTTTACAGGTCTTAGAGGGCAAGCTCTTTATGAGGCAAAAATTGACGGATCCTCAGTAGTCTTGAAAGAGCATCTCAAGGGGGAACTCGGGAGAATAAGAAATGTAATCGCTGGTCCGGGTAGTCTCTTGTACATAGCAACCAGTAATCGAGACGGGCGATCAATCCCACTGGCTGGCGACGACAGAATAGTTCGAGTTAACCCAAAAAAACTATGAAAATCTTCGCGGCAAAATCCTCAAATGGAATTTCCCGGGAAAAGCTTGGATACATAGGGATAAGTAGTCTGCTACTTCTCTCCAACTACTACTACCGCGTCATATTTTGAATCCTCGTCTAGTGCATCACCCTCTACCACAGTATAGTCTGTAAGTGCATCCTCAATTGCCTTAAATAATCCTTCCGGTGCGTCCCCTTCTTTCATCCTAACTTCAGTCTCCTCGTAATCATATGAAAGAGCGTTCCCCGTGTCCACATCTTCAAACCCTGCCCCCTCAAGAATCTCCTGTGCATCCCCAGCAGTCCCTGGGGCTCCAGACCCATTCAAGACTTTTAACTTATAATCAGAAGGGTTGATCGTCACTTCCGGGCTTGGCGTTGGAGAAGCCTCAGGTGTAGGACTCGGAGAAGCCTCAGCCTCCCCTTCGCTCTTTTGGTTTCTATATATGTAGACCCCACCACCAACCAGGGCCAATCCGATCACAACCATCAATACAATAAGGATTATTCTCTTAGAACCTGCCATACCACTCCTTTGTGGACCTGGAAAATCGCTTTCAAACGAAGACGGCATTTGGGATGGATTTGCAGAAGCCGGGTTCTGCCCAAAACTGACCTGCTTGCCAGAGTCTAGAGTTTCCACTTCTTCCGTGGAAACTGGTGGCGCCTTACCTGCCGTACTGCTATCCTTTTCCGAAGGGCTCTCGGTCTCTACATTCTTGGGCTGGGACACAGAAGGCACAGGCTTCTTTGTATCCTTCAACTCATCCTCAGAAGCTTTTATACTTTCCTCAACAATAGTTTTCTTTGTATCCGATGCAGCCATAATTTACACTGTATTCTACATTTTGCGGGAAACTGGATGTGTTGTCAACTACCCTTTCTTTTTTCTAATATTTAATAACTAGCCTGGGTGATTCTAGATAGCAAGTTATACCATTGAGGGACTTGATTTCTAACCGGTATTTATTTTCTCCTGCCCAAATAGTTAATGGTTGACTAGTAAGATTTTGAAATGTTGTTTGGTCAGTAGCCTGCTCAGAAAAGTCGACCGCTCTCAGGTTTGATTCATCATAAATTCTAGTATAACAACGGCTATGTGAATAACGAGCTTTGATATTCCCTTGCCAATAGACACGAACCCCGGCAGGATAATCCCGCAAGTCAAAATTAAACTGAGATCCGTCGAGTGTAATCCAGTCACGTTCTTTCGTAGATCCACCGCTTCCCAGTGGTATAAATGCAACAACTGGGACACTGGCAACAGGGGTTGTCGAAACAGACTGTCGAGGTGCTGTGGGAGACGCCGAAAGTGTTGCTGTGGCTTGCGCCACACTTTCGTCAATTACTCTCTGACACTCATCACCGCACTCATCGCTTACGACAATTTGTGGTGAAGCTGTAGGCTTTTTCTCCTGCTTCTCGATAACCGGCAAGGTCATTCTATACAGAATGAATACGTAGGTTCCCAAGACCAAATTAAATACAATAAAGATTGCCTTAATTTCAGCGTCGTACTTCCAAAAAAACTCTTTCATTTGGGCAGGTTAACTTGTTACTTGTTACTTGTTACTCTTAACTTTTTCACTTGCGGTCCAGAATCTGTGTCTTTAATAGTGTATCCCATCTCGAGCATTTCCTTACGAACTTTGTCCGCCTCATCCCATTTTTCTTGCTTCCTAAGTTCTTCCCTCTGCCGCACTCGTTCTCTTACTTCCTTTGGTACTTTTGATACCTGTGGTACTTTTGATACCTCTAGTCCAAGCACTTCATCAAAAGAAAGTATAAGCTTTCTCTTGTCAACCGAGGAGATATCAGACTTTACCACATCCCAAACAACAGCTAACGCTTGTGGCGTACCTAGATCATTATCAAGCGCATCTGTAAATTTATCCCTATATTCTTTAACCTTTCCCTTCCCACCGCCTGATTCTTGAGAACTGAAATTTGAAACCTGAGATCTAAGTCTCTCAAGCGCACTTTGAGCACCTTCTAACGCCTCCCAAGTAAAGTTAAGAGGATCACGGTAATGAGCCGTTAAGTAGAGGTATCGCAAGGCTAGCGGCTCTATCCCCTTTTTCTCAACATCCGAAACTGTGTATGCGTTACCCACGCTCTTACCCATTCTCTTGCCATCAACAAGCAAAAATGTCACATGCATCCAGTAATTCACAAACTTTTTCCCAGTCGCACCCTCTGACTGGGCTACTTCATTCGGATGATGTGTTTGACGAAGGTCTTCTCCTCCAGTGTGAACATCAAATGTCTCGCCAAGATACTTCATACTCATTGCTGAACATTCAATATGCCATCCTGGAAACCCAAAACCCCATGGGCTTTCCCATTCCATGTGGCGACACGAAGCGGCGTCATCCTGAGCGGAGTCGAAGGACCTCCCACCTTTATAGCTAAATTTCCAGAGCGCAAAATCCCTTGGATTTTTCTTTTCTGGGTTTTTCTCAACTCGAGATCCTTCCTTGATCTCATCAAGAGTGGAAAGCTCGCCATATTTTGCCCCCGTATCTTTTTCATACTTGACTGTATCGAAGTAAATTCCATCTGATGTTTTATAAGTAAATCCTTTCCCTTCCAGCCGGCGGATTAATTGGATTTGCTCTTTAATATGGTCTGTTGCCCTCGCCACAACATCATGAGGCAAAATGTTCAGCTTCTTGCTGTCCTTTTCAAAAGCCTCCCCGTAGAACTTTGCAATATCCCAAGCTGTTTTATGCTCCCTTTTTGCAGCTTTGGCAAGCTTATCCTCTCCTAAATCACCATCACCAGTTAAGTGTCCAACGTCAGTTATATTCATAACACTCTTAACTTTGTATCCGTTTAGAGTTAGTGTGCGTCGCAAAACGTCAGAGGTTACGTAAGTCCGGAAGTTGCCAATAGAAGAAAAATCATAAACCGTCGGACCACAGGTATACATCCCAACATTCTGTGCATGAATGGGCTTAAATTCCTCTTTTTTCCGAGTTAGGGAGTTAAAAATTCTCATCTATGGGTGGCTGGGGGGAATAAACTCCCACCATAAAGGATGCGTGTGTTTGTCTCTTCGGTTGGGATCAACTAGGTCGAACTGTTCTAGAGCATCTGGAACATGAGTCTCGATTAACCTGAGCTTTTGTTGTGACTCGGCTAGCAATCTTGTCACTTCATCTACTCGATCACGTTGGTTGGAAATCTCACCGTTCTCGGCTTTCTCCTGTTCCAACTGACTAAGAAACTCCCTCTCATTTTCAAGACCTGAAGTGAGCATGTGAACAACCAAGGGCAGTAGATAATCATCACCTATATTCTTCAATGGAGTCGATTGTGAATCTTCGCGGAATCCTGGTATTTCTACTTCAGAAAATGGTTCTACCCATCTGTTCAACCTCAGCCTTTCTGTCTCCTCTATTGCTGTAATATATCTCTTACTCCCCTCAGTAAGAGTAGTTGTATCAAGTTGTTGTTGAACCTCACCTACCCAGTTCGATATAGGGCGCAAGCCTCTTTGGCGCAGCATTGTATCAACCAGTACTCTTCCTACTCTCCCATTGCCATCAGCAAACGGGTGGATCTTCTCAAAAAAGAAATGAAACCAGGCTGCATCCCAATACACCTGTCTGATGTCTTCCTGTCTTTCCCAGCGTCCTTCAAAACTTTCAAACAACTGGCCCAAAAGCGGTTGTACATCTTCTGGTCTGGGCGGAATAAACTTCTCGCTTCCGACCTCTACCATACGGTCACGCACTTGACCTGGAAGTAAATGTATATCACCTGAAAGTTGGTCGGCAGGAGACATCACTAAGTGATGGAATAGAAAAGCATCTTCTCGAGACAGTGGTAACTGAGACTTACCACGTTTACCAGAATGCTTCAATGCCCAAAGCAAACCTTGGACAGAACTAACTTCTATCGGGAGAAAATCCTCCTTGCTCCTAGCATCCCCGTCGCGATCAACAAGAACACTAAGGACGTCTTCTTTTAGAGGAGGAGCCGGAATCCCGGGAAAACCCCCTTCGATAGTATCTGGTAATAAGTTCTCTGACATTGCCCCAAGTTAGAGTCTTTGGTCCTTCTCCTTCTATCGCTAAGGATGTACGAAGATGCCAAGCATCTTCTTCAATAATGCGTCTGCGACTAGCTATTCCGTGTTGACGAGAATGTCTCCTTAGTCCTTCTATTTTCACTTTACTCCAGTGGCCTCAATTTTACCACATCCACACCTGAAATCCCAAAGCCCTTTAATTCGTCGGTGTTTTTGGCATTTCCACTTGACGTTGTTTTTTGGCAAGGTCAGTTGCTCGCGGGTCGCCTCCCAGCATCCCTCTTTTGCGTTTTGGCTCTGGCTCAACTAATGGTTGTTCTTCAGGCTGCCCCGGTTGTTCCTCCTCCGACGGCTCTCTGCGAGCTCGCATTTCCTGTTGCCGCCTATCTTGTAATTCCTTTATTTCCTCTTGTAACGCCTGCAGTCTAGATTGTTTTCTTCTTTCTTGAGGACTCTCTTTAGGTTGTTGTGTGCCTGACTGTTCCGAGGCCGACTCTGCTGGGGGCGGGGCACTTCTGGTAATTTGTTCCCAAGCGTCTTGTGCTATTTCAAAAGGTTCGTCTTGGATCTGTGGTACAGTTTTTTTTGATCCTTTTTGTGATAAGTCACCCTTTCGGGAGGCAGGATTTTGCATTAGAAGTCTCTTCTCCCTTCAATTGATTGTGTCAGAGTTCTCTCGTCGGCATACTCCAAGTCCGCTCCTGTCGGAAGACCCAACCCAAGCCTAGTAATTTTTAGCTGGTGGCCATTAGTTGCTTGCTGTTCCAGCTGCTTTTTAATATACATCGCTGTTGCCTCCCCTTCCATTGTGGGGTTTGTTGCTAAAATAACTTCGCCAGCAGAACCGTCTTGCACTCTATTTATCAGCTCCCTAATAAATATTTCGTCTGGACCAATATTCTCTAGAGGATTAATACTACCGTGCAAGACATGATAAACACCTTTATATTTTCCGGCACGTTCAAGAGCTAAAACATCTAAAGGTTGCTCGACCACCATAATCTGTTCCTGATCACGATGTGGGTCGCCACAAACAGAACATGGGTCGCCTTCAGCAACATTTTTACAGATTGAGCATAAGACCGTACCTTTTTTAAGATTTGATAGGGATTCTGCAAAAGCTTCTAGGTGTTCTTGTGGGACATGTAGAAGATAAAAGGTTAATCGCTGTGCCGACTTCGGGCCAACTCCAGGCAATTTTTCAAAAGATTCGATCAGTCTTTGTACCGCTTTGGGGACACGCATTACGATATTAAGTATATCAAAACTTACCTACTACCCAACAGTCCTTGAAGCCCTCCGCCCATTTCTTGGAGTTTTTTGGCAGCTACTTTTTGCGATTCTTTAAGAGCGTCGTTTATAACGTCTGCAACTTTGTCTGGATCTACGTCACCTTCAAACTCCAGCTTCGTTATTTTCTGATTGCCAGTCATAATAACCTTGACCTCGTCTTTTTCAACAGTCACGCTTTCTTGCTCAAGAGCGCGCTGCATCTCCATCGCCTGGTCACGCATCCGCTTAAGCTCTTTTAATTGTTGGAACTTCTGAAACATATCCCTCTGATTGTATCAATATCGCCAATACAAAAGCAATCAAATTTGCCCTAGTTTGGATTTTGCTCCCCGCTTGAGAAAATTTCTTCTGCTGCTTTTACAATATCCTCTTCCACTTCTTCAGTAACATTAGCTAAATCTACCGCCTTCTGGCGAGAGTCGGATAAGAAACATACCACTCTTACAGGAATACCAAAAACCTCTCCAGCAACCCCCTCAACAATACCTCTATATGGCTCACTTTCAAGTCTTTCTTTGTGAAACTTGTAAAGCACTTCAAGTTTTAAAGTCGCCCCATCAAAATCCTGTGGACGTGCTGCCCGAAGCAAAGCTTCTACCGAATGGTTTTTAGCCTTTGTCCCTTTCATTATTTGTCCCCATGCCTCCCCTAAATCCCCCTTCCATTTCTTTTTCTCTTTCCTAGGAGCAGGAGTCGATTCATGAGCGGTAGGATCGGGCATCTCCACACCGGGCATGACTACAACCTCATCATGGCTCTCTTTAACTTCTACATTTTGACTTTTGACTTTTGACTTTTGACTTTTGCTTTCGCACCACTTCACTACTGCAAGCTCTAATGGTAGTTGCGCGATAATAGCAGCAGGCAGTTTTCTTGCGCTATCTGAGAAAAGATCAATCATTTTTCCAATATCACCAGGTTCTTCATCAACCTCAATTCTCCTAAGAAGTTCGCGACGCAAGACTCCTATCAACTCTGAAGTATAAGTGCGCAAATCAACTCCGTTTTTGACCAAACTATCTATTTCGGCAAGAGCAGCGGTAGTATCCCTTGTCGCAAGATGATTAAGAAGAACTTTGGGATCTTCTCCACCAATGGATGAAAGTTTACGCACATCTGATACCTTGATTGTTTTGCCTGTAAACGACAATTGCTCCAAAACTTTGTGCGCCTCCCGAAACGACCCATCAACTACTTTTGCTATTTCCGCCAAAACTCCCTTGTTAACTTTTATTTTCTCTCCCTTGACTACCCTCTCAAGTGACCGAGAAATCTCCTCGCCCGTAGCCTTTTGGAAATTTAGCGTCGTACAACGTGAGCGGATTGTATCCAAAAGCTTTTCAGGCGTCGTTGTTGCCAGAACAAACACTACATGATCTGGGGGCTCTTCAAGTGTCTTTAAAAGGGCATTAGACGCCTCGGTAGTTAACATATGTGCCTCATCAATAATATAAACCTTCTTCTTTGCAGATCCAGGGGCTAGCTTAACCGCCTCCCGCAAGGATCGTACGTCATCTACTCCCCTGTGGCTTGCGGCATCTATTTCTATAACGTCGAGACTAGATCCACGAGTTATCGCTTCACATTGGGAACATTTGTTACAAGGTTCGCCACTCTTTGGCTTTTCGCAATTGATTGCCTTCGCCAAAATCCTCGCAGATGACGTCTTTCCAGACCCACGAGGGCCACAAAAGAGAAAAGCGTGAGGAGACCGATCACTTTTCAAAATCTTTTGCAGAGTTTCGCGAACTGAATCCAAATCAAGTTCGTCTATTTTTTGTGGTCGATATTTAAGATACAGTGTCATTCTATTTTTATTTCAGACTACCAGACGTCAGGTGTCAGTTTTCGGTTTATCGGACTGCAGATATCGAAAGAGTATCTGTAAACTAGCTATCTGTTATCTGAAATCTGATACCTGCCAATCTGAATATTATTCATGATGTATCCCAAGCAAATGCAGCATTCCATGTTCTGCTAGCTCCCCTAAAACGTCGTCAACCATCCTATTTTTCTTCATAGCAATCTTCAGCGCCTCAGGATAACATATAACTATATCGCCAAGCTGCAAGCGCGCATCTTCCGCAACTGCGAATTCACCTCCGCCAGCCGGCGGATTATCTGCTGGGAATGACAAAACTTCGTGGATTGTGTCGTCCTCGTGGAGATAGGACTTCGCAAGCTCTTTCATCTTTCTTGTGCCAACTAACGCCAGACTCACATCGCAATCGGTAGCACCACGCCTCGACAAGAACTTCTTTAGACGACCTTTAAGCTCTTTAGTGTTGGCAGGATATCGTGTTTGACGAGTCACAAAAATGCGAAGCATCTTGCTAGTTTAATTTTTTCTTTACCATGTCTCCAACGGTTTTACCGTCTACCTGCCCTTTAACCTTGCCCATAACCGCTCCCATAACTTTTCCAAAGTCGGCAGGCCCGTGAGGATTAACTTGAGAAATCACCTCATCGACTATCTTCTCCAGGTTTCCGGAATCCATCTGTGCAGGCAGGAATTCTTTTAAGATTTCTGCCTCTTTTTTCTCTTTTTCGGCGGCCTCTTGTCTGCCACCTTTTTCGTACGCTTCAATTGATTCCTCTCTTTGCTTTAGTTGACGTCGCACAATCTGAATCTCTTCTTCCTCAGTTAGCTCGCTTTGCTTAGCAATCTGCTCGTTATGAAGAGCATTAGAAAGAAGACGAAACGTCGAGACACGAATTTCATCTCTGGCCTTAAGAGCCTCTTTTACCTGCTCGTCTATTTTGCTTTTCAACAAATTCATATTTTCGCGCTTCGCATATTATACTTTCCTTTTCGCACCTATACCCCCAAGTAGATGTAGGTGTAAGTGTGCTACCTGCGCTGCTGGTCCTCCATTTGTCACAAGCCGATACCCTTTAGTTGCAAGTTTACGTCGCACAATCAAATCCTGGGCGGTATCTATCATTTCTTGCCATATTTTCTGATCTGATTTTGATATTGCCGCAAACTCTGCAATGTGTTTTTTTGGAACTATAAGAAGATGTATCTGAGCCGAGGGTTTAATGTCAGGAAAAACCATGACATTCTTGGTCTCACGCTCAAACTTTGTCGGGACTTCCCCACTTGCTATTTTGCAAAAAATGCAATCTTTTCCTACCATTTAGGTACAAGTATACCGCTGTGCTAAAAACACCACAAGACCTAAACTGCTTTCATTATTGCCCGAGCAAGCCTTGCTGGGTCATGACGTAAAAACTCACCTTTGTGTGCAAAGCTCCCACGAATCACCTGAATACCATTAACTTTGCTGTCTAGATTATCCTCAACAGGTTCTGATTGATGCTTTTTATACCAGGAAAGAGCCTTTGCACCATCTGGGAATTTATTGCTAACAACGACATGCGTCATTTTCTTTGCCGCCCGTCCGAGATAATCCCGAACAACTCGATAAAAATCCGAAGCTTTAAAATGGTCTGTCTCCCCAGGTTTGGTCATGAGGTTAACGACAAGAATGACTTTTGCTTTCGAACGAGTAATAGCTTGTCTTACACCTCCAACTAGTAGATTGGGCAACAAGCTTGTGTATAAGTCTCCAGGTCCAATTACTATTACATCCGCTTTCTCAATCGCGCGGGCTGCATCCGGGAAAACCCGCGCACGAGGCGTCAAATAGACATCTTGTATCGGAACCTTTGAATATTTTTCTCCCTGCCAGCGAAGATCAATATTCGACTCGCCATGAATTCTCTTTCCGTTCTCAAGAACTGCTACAAGATTAGTTTTGCCTAAAGTCACCGGATAAACATATCCTGATACTGCCAGTATCCTACTTGCCTCATTTATTGCTAGCTTCTCGCTACCTGTGATTTGGATGAGTGCTGCTAAAAGAAGATTACCTAAGGAATGCCCTTTTAATCCTTTACCGTTCTCGAAGCGAAAATTAAAAAGCTTTTCAAGAGTTTTGCTTGCTAAAGGCAGGTCGGAAAGCGCCATGAGAGCCCGTCTTATATCCCCAGGAGGAAGTATTCCAAGGTCGCGCCTTAACTTGCCCGTCGATCCCCCAGAATCTGACATCGCAATTACCGCGGAAAGGTCAAGAGAATAACGTTTCAGCCCAACTAAAACTTGATAGGTACCCGTTCCGCCACCAATCACAACAACTTTCTTTTTCTTTGGCATATCAAGCAATCGTCTGAATTGTCTGTCAGGACAAACCGTTTGTCAACCCTTCGACTAGCTCGGGGTTGCTCACTTCGACTAGCTCGGGGTTAACCCCTCACTCGCAATGATACCCAAAACAAGCCAAAAAAGCAGTTCTTCTCCAATCGAAATAACGTTTGTCTGAGAATGAAAAAGGTAAAGTAGGAAAACCAAGGACAAGGTTTTTACCCACATCCGATACTCCCCTTTACTGCCCTTTAACGCCATGTAAAGTCTCCCCAAGGCCCATAAGACAATCGCCAAATATACTACCGCCCCCACAATTCCTGTCGTTACCAAAATCTCAAATGGCGTTGAGTGTGCCTTATCAACATATGCATCTACTTCTACTTTAATCGGCCAAACAACGCTGTCAAATGCGTAATCAAAATTGGCCCATCCCCACCCCAACAATGGTCTCTCCCGAAAGGCCAACAAACCTTTAACCCACATCCTTTCTCGACTCTCGGGATGCGCAACAAGAGACGAGCCGTCGGCATCCAGTGCAAACCGAGGTTTGCTATCCCAAATCCAAAAAACTGCACCAATAACTAAAATCAAGGCAACAACCCCTATCAATATCTTCCAAATCCATATACCCCTCTTTAGAAGAAACCATCCGCCTAGAAAAACCACAATACCTAAGACCGCACCCCAAGAAAGAGTTAGGACAATTGCTAGAAACTGGATTAGGATAGCTACGCCCCAAAACTTTTTTCGCCTACTATTCTTTGCCTTAGCTGTTAAGTAAGCCAAGACTGGCATTGTTACTAAAAGGTAACCTGCTAAAAAGACAGGCTGTCCGAAAGTCACACCAACTGCCCGGTTCCAATCTTCTATCCTTGTATTACCCAAGGCATGCAGGGAAAAACTCAAGATAATGGTCCAGATGCTAAGAAGAAATGCTCCTAAACCGAGGGCCAAGATTAAGTCCTTGCGCCAAGTTTTTTGCCAAAAAAGAAGCAAAAAGAAGAAAAAGCCAACAAGATGGAAAAGGGTAAAAAGTCCATCTCCACGGTAGTAATTACCCCAAAAGCTCTTCGTAAAATCTACTCCCTGCAAAGAGGATGCTAAAGCGGTCAAGAGAAAGGCAAGGACAAGAAGGACCAAAACAGAATCAGTTTTCTTTCTGGCTAAGGATACCCAGCCCAAGATAACTCCAACCACTCCTAAACCTACCAAAACCTCAACCCATCTTTGTACAAACCAAACTCTGGGAATTTCGTAAGGAATTACAGCCCAGGGCCAGAAGATAAAAGGAAGCAAGAAAATACCCGCAATGAAAATTATTTTAAGAAGCGTGTCCCCTTTTTTCTTAATCATACCTACAACTTGACGCTAATCCCTCTACCATTATATCGTGGAGGGGAAGGGTTGGATATGGGAAACTTTTGGCAAAGACTAACCGCTACACAGAAGATTTCTTTAGTCTCCCTGGTTGTCTTTCTTTTCGCTTTACCTGTAGGGCTTTACCTTTCTCAACAAACTCAAATATTTAATCCGCGGGCTTCTGTTGTAATCTCGGGTCCAATCCCCGGACTGCCGCAACCGCCAACCTGTTCACTGGGTGGACTGAGCTCTCTTGGTAACAACAGGTATTCTTTCGTTGCATCTGCCCGGGGTACAGGGAGGAATCTAAAACTTATAGAAGTTTACCAAAGGAATGCATCTGACTCCGGAGAATTGAGGGAACACTTTACCAAAGTCGGGGCGGCGAATTGCAACTCGGATACTTGCACTTTGAGTACATCGCACACCTTCTCTGAACCAGGCGACTATGTTGTTGTTTGTAATGCTCACTATACCTCAGAGTTTAACGGTTCTGCAGCCGATTCCTGTAGTGGAAATTTGCCAGGTATTCGCCTAGATCCAGATGAATGGAGTTATTGTGGATCAAACAGCACCCTAGGCATTACTGTTCCCAAAGCAGGTGTAACAGAACAAAGCTTCCCAATAAATTGGGGTTACAATTTCGTTGGTGTGAACTTTAGTACTGGTAGCAACTACACAGCGGAAGATTTCTTGCAAGACCTTAACAACTCATTCATTCCTGGATTCCAAGCTTCTAACACAATCCAAGGCGGTGGCGGAGCACCTCCATCTAATGACAAAGTAAGTCATATATTCCACTACGATGCAGCAAACAGAGTTTGGGAGGTCCACGCACTAGGAAACACCAAAGATGACAATTTCCAAATCGTAACTGGTGTAGGATACCTTATCAGAGCTTACGATAGTGGA
>NZCP01000025.1 GCA_002686465.1 Candidatus Woesebacteria bacterium
AAAATGGCAGAATCTCATACAAGATTAAACAAGATAACCCATTTTGGGGACAGCACTCTTACGTCGACATTGCAAGATAATCTTATTGAATTTTTTGATTGGGGATTGTTAAATATTGGCGGGTTTGTAAATGTTAACATACCGACAAGCGGGTTATACGGGGGTAGTCAGCACCAATTAAGACTTGTAAATCATCCATATTATGCTTCTGGGCAAGTGTGGGAGGGTTTTCGATCTAGTTGGGTATGGCAAAGTGGCCTTTCTACAACAGATAAGCCTAAAGTATTAACAAAACTTGGTGACACAGGATATACAAGTAGAAGTACGCCGGGAATTTCTGGAGTGTTTATCAGCAATACGTTTCAGCCCACCTCCGGGGTTGGTTCATATAAACATTATGTAGATTATCCCAACGGTAGAATAGTGTTTGATAGCGCAATTAGCACCTCAAGCGAAGTTACTGCCGAATTTAGCTACAAATGGGTTAATGTGGTTCCTGCTGATAATAAGTTTTTCAGAGAGATCCAATATAGATCACAACGCGCAGATGGAGATTTTACCTTTTCCGGGTCTGGAGATTACACTCAGTTAGCAGAAAACAGACTGCAGTTGCCAGCCTTAGCGGTGGAAATGGTAGGAAGAGCATCGGAACCATATGCTCTTGGAGGGGGGACGCACTTTATAATGACTGATGTTTTATTTCATGTTTTGGCTGAAGAGTCTTATACAAGAGATAAAATAATAGATATTGTATCCGCTCAGGAGGATAAAACGTTATACATGATTGATGTTGATGACGTAGGAAGGAGTGGCGCATACCCACTTGATTATAGAGGGGCTACTAACTCAGGTGCTTTGAGATATCCTGACTTAGTAAAGCAAAAATCAGACGGTGGATATAGATATATTAGAAGTATGCGTCTTCAAGATGCTACATCGCAAACACCAGAAGAGCTTAACCCAAATCTATATCACGGAACAGTTCGATTAAAGGTAGAAGTTATACAATAAATAATACCCTTTGGTGTATAATAACATGAATAAACACCTTATATATGGGGATTTGATTTTTAATCCTTCCCAAAATCCTTAAGGAGAGACAAATAAATGGCTACAAATACAAATTTTAATCGGATATACTGGGCTATTACAGCTTTTGGTGTTTCATCCGAAGGATCAGACGTAGGGGCTGAAGCTACTGGTACCCAATACGGCGCTCCGTACAACGCCGTATACATGCGTGGTATCCAAAGTATTGGTATCACGACCAACTTTAATCTAGAACAAGTGTTCCAGTTGGGTCAACTTTCTATCTATGAAGATGTGGAAGAAGTGCCTGATATCGAAGTTAGCATCGAGCGTGTTCTTGATGGAAATATTTACCACAACGCAATACGAATGGAAGCTGCCCGCGACGACGCGTCAGGCCCAGCAGACATCAATGATATGCATTGCCATTTACTTTATGGCCATGTAACTCAACTGCATGCTTCTAGCATTCCAACCATGCAGAATAACAAGTGCGACGTTTATCTTTCGCTTAACCGTGATTCTGATTCAAACGCTGGTGACGGCAGGCCGGATGCTTATGTTTACTGTTCCGGTATGTACGTATCAAATGCAAGCTGGACATTTGCTACTGATGGCAACGTTACTGAATCCATTTCGCTTGTTGGAAATCATAAGGTTTGGACAACGGGCGTAGGGGGCGGGAATAGAATTGCTGCCGCAGACATGGGAGGTTACTCTAGTAGCAAAGAGTCGCAAATCGGTAGCAATATTCTGGAGGTGGGCGACGTTGATGACAGCGATGCTACTGTCGCCGGTGTAAACTTGGCTTTGCCGTCTGGTACTACCGAACTCATTGGCGGCGACATTCTGCGTAGGCAGAATGTTAGTTTTGCTAATAAGCCTTCTATCTTTGATGCTGATACTCAGATTACAAGTGTCAGTGTTAGTGTTGACTTTGGTCGTGAACAAATCAATGTTCTTGGCAAGAAGCTGCCTTATTACAGATATGTATCATATCCTGTAGAAGTTACCTCAGAGTGGGAAATCCTTGCTCGTGGTGATGAAGGCATTAACGCTTATCCAGAAGCGAATAATGTTTCTACAAATGACACTATTAGAATTCAAACGAAGAATGATAGTGGTATTGTTTGTGCTGATTGGTACTTGGGAACCAAGAATAAGTGTACGTCTGTGTCCTACGGTGGCGGTACAACTGGCGGAGAAAATGTTACTTATACATACTCCTTCCGTAACTTTAACGACTTGATCATTGCTACTACTGGAGCTTTGGTTGCAGGTAGCGTTGGAGGCATCGGGCCTGCTTAATATATAGACGGATGGGTCTGGGCCGAAAGGCCCAGCCCATTTTGTCAGCACTGATAAAGTTGCGATAGCCATACAAGGATAGAAGTGGCAAGTAATGTGCTGGCATTTTATAAGGATAAAGCTATGAATAAAAACTTTCCCGCGAAGTAAGGTGCCATATGGAGCTTTATGAACGGGAATTTTTTATAGCAAAAATATTCAGGGGATATATAAAGCATAAGGTTGATAAAGATATATACATCTATATTAACCCACCTTCTTTAGAGGAATATATAGAATCTCAAGAAGTTTTAATGGAGGCATACGAAGAGGCGACTGAAGAGGGGGTGATGTCTCCAGACGAGTGTTTATCTTTTATGATGGATAATGGAATATGGGGCATAGAAAAAGAGAAGGAAATAAAAGAGTTAGAGAGCGGAATAGAAAAACTAAAAGTTAAGGTGTTTAAAAGTTTTTTTAGCTCTGAGAAAAGAGAAGAGGCTAGAGGGTTATTAAACCGATCAAAAGAAAGACTTGCGGTACTACATCATTTACAGCATTCATATGACCATGTAACAACGGTAGGTGTAGCCACTTATGCAAAGAATGCTTGGGTGATAGAAAATTGCACAACATATAAAGATGGCAGTCTTTATGATTGGAAACATATGGACATTCAGAAGGCAATGTCAATACAAAATAACTCTATTATTTCAGAGGAGACTATAAGAGAACTAGCAAATAGCCATCCTTGGCAGGGATATTGGGCATTAAAAGGTGAGGGTGAAAATATATTCAGAAAACATCCATTAGAAATGACTTTTAATCAGCATCATATTGTGTCTTGGGCTGGAGCGTATAGCAATGTTCATGAGTCTATGGAATGTCCTGTTAAGGCAGTCATTGAAGATAATGACGCATTTGATGGATGGATGATAGACCAAAGAGAGACAAGAGAAAAAGACAAGGGCGAAAAATTTGGGGAAAAATTAACTGAGAAACATAAAGACGCCAATGAGGTGTTTGTTTTTGCCCCGACAAAAGAAGACGCCGAAAGGGTTGATGAATTAAATGATCCGGCGGCACAAATGGTTAAACGACAGAGGATGTATCAAGTTGATACTAACGCGGGTGTCGAATATCAACAGTTTAATGACGTAAAAAGAACATTGGTTGAAACATCACACGAGATGCAGAAGAATAGAAACAAATAGGGGAACTACATGGATCACTCATACGAGGAAATGATAAGAACTTCTGAAGCTTTTAAGCAACAGAAATCAGATAAATTTAAAGAAGTTTCTAAAGATAGACTATTAAAAATATCAAAAAAGAAAGTTCAAACAACCATGATCGGGGCTTTAAGCACCGTAGAAGAAAAATTTGGATTTCTTTGGGGGCATAAACAAGAAGACCCCCTAACCCCAGAACAAGAGCATATGAAAGAACTTTATGAGGAAGCAAGATCGGAAATATTGGATAGAGGCAACAATCAGGCTCGTAATTTAGAGGCTGAGTTTGCAAACTACGATATTAATTGGTTAAGATATCATATATCTTTGCCAGTAAGACCTATTCAACAACAAGAAGGAGAAGAAAATGCCAGAGAGGATCAAAGTTGAATCTTTAGATTCTGAGGGAAACGAAAAGGTTGTTTATGTTATTAGTCCAAGCCCCTCTGTAACTAGAGAGGCTCAAATGCAATATAACACATCTTTTAAGGACGCCATTCAGTCTGGAGCTTTATTGAAGCAAAAGCTACAAACCGTTATGGAAGAGCAGGGGGTTTGGTCAGATACTAAACAGGAAAGGTATGATGAAATCCTTAAAACCGTTATGGATAAGGAAGTTGATATACAAAAGGGTGGCATTAAACTCTCCAAAGCAAAAAAGCTAGCCTTGGAGATTAAAGACCTAAGAACAGAATTCAGAGATTTAATCGCTGAAAGAAATTCTATGGATGCTAATACTGCTGAGGGGCAAGCAGACAATACTAGATTTGGATATCTTGGATTTGCTTGTTTAGTAGATGAAGAAAACAAAAGAGTTTTCAAAAACTACGATCATTATACGGAAAATGAAAATGAGCCATTTGTAGTAGCCGCTGCTAGAGAGCTTGCTCAGGTACTTTATGGTCTTGACGCTGATTACGAAAAGAACCTGCCAGAAAATCAATTTCTTAAAGACTATGATTTTGTGGATGAAGAATTAAGGTTCATTAACAAAGATGGCGAATATATTGATGTTGATGGGAAACTTATCAACGAAGACGGAAGATATATTGACAAAGAAGGAAACTTTATTGACAAAGACGGTCGATCCGTTACAGAAGATGGCGAGTATAATTTAGATTTTTCTCCTTTCTTAGATGATGATGGCAACCCAATCATCAAAGAAGATGAAGAGACTGAAACCGAAGCTGAAGCTGAAGCCGAAGCCGAAGCTGAAGCTGAAGCCGAAACTGAAGAAGCAGAACTTAAAGCAGAGCTTGAAGCTGAAGCTGAAGTGGAGACGGAAGCAGAAGCTGAAGCTGAAGAAACCACCCCCGACAAAAAGCCAAGTAGGGGAAGACCAAAAAAAGCCGCTACAAAATCCAAAGTAGCTGAATAGTAATACTGGAAAGTAAGCGTATTGGTGTGTTTTTTAGCGCTACCGGTACGCTTATTTTTTTTGAGGTGTAAAATGGCAGGAAAATTTGTTCTTACTGCTGAACTTAATATACAAGCTCCGAATATGCAGAATGTTGTACGGCAAATGCAACAGCAGTTGGGAACTGTAAAGGTTGACATTAAGACTCCTAATGCCACGCAAGCCGCACAACAGATTACAAAAATCAACAAAGGTCTAAAAAACACCACGGCATCAACCAAGCAGGCAGCAAAAGGCTTTAATAATCTTAGTTCGTCTATTGGTAAAAGCATTGGTTATCTTATTCGTTACGATATAGCACGAAAGGTTATCAACCTTTTTTCCCAAGCCCTAGAGCAGGGCGTATCTGATGCTATTTCGTTTGAACGAGAGCTAAATAAGGTTGCTCAGGTTACGGGCAAAACCATGAAGGAGGTTAGGGGTCTTCAGGTAGAAATTTCTAGACTTTCTACCACCTTGGGTGTTTCATCCATGTCTCTTATAAAAGCTACTCGTGTTTTGGCTCAAACCGGTATAGCAGCGGGTCAAGTTAAGATTGCTTTAGATGCTCTTGCAAAAACAACCTTGGCTCCAACGTTTGATGATTTAGCGAACACAACTGAAACTGCTATTGCAGCTATGCGGCAGTTCAGAATAGAAGCTGGTGGTCTTGAGGGTCTCTTGGGATCTATTAATAAGGTTGCTGGTAAATTTGCTGTTGAAGCTGGCGATATTGGTGTTGCTATTAGACGTGCTGGTGGTGCGTTTAGATCTGCTGGTGGCGAAGTAGAAGAGCTTATTGCTTTGTTTACTTCTGTTCGTTCTACGACTCGTGAAACTGCTGAAACAATTGCCACGGGTTTTCGTACTATTTTTACTCGTATGCAAAGACCCACCACCATTAAGTTCCTTCGTCAGTTTGGCGTGGAACTACAAGATATGGCAGGTAAGTTTGTTGGGCCATACGAGGCTGTTCGTAGGCTGAATCTTGCTCTTAGAGATCTTGACCCAAGGGACGTTCGTTACTCGCAAATAGTTGAGCAACTGGGTGGTTTTCGTCAGGTGTCTAAAGTGATTCCTTTGATTCAGGAGTTTTCTACTGCTCAGAGGGCTTTAAATGTAGCTCAAAAAGGAAGCGGAAGTTTAGCAGCAGACGCAGCTAAAGCTCAAGTAACTTTTGCCGTTAAAATAGAGAAGCTTAAACAGGAAGTAAAAGAGCTTTTCCGGGTTATTACTGAATCTAAAGCTTTTAGAGGCATGATGGATTTAGCAATAGGTTTAGCAAAAGCTTTTACCAATGTGGCTACAGCCTTGGGGCCAATCATCCCCATGTTAACAGCTATATTTGCCATAAAAGGTATAGGTAAATTAGGGGGTCTTTTAGGCGGTGTGGCTTCAGGTTTTAAAAGCACCGGTATGGGGGGCGGTAGAGGGTTTGCCAGAGGGGGTTTGGTTCCGGGTTCTGGAACTGGCGATACCGTTCCTGCAATGTTGTCTCCCGGTGAATTTGTAATAAGAAAAAGCGCTGTAAAGGCTTATGGTTCTTCAAGGCTTGAAAGCATGAATAGGTATGCTGCGGGAGGCTCTGTGCGTGCTGATGAGGCTTTTCAAGCTAAAGGTTTAAGAGACAGGATTGTTCGTGGTAATAATATTAAAAAACTCCACAAGAAACATGGGTCTCCGTTTACGAGCGGCACCCTATGGAATGATGACGACGAGATAGGAGTGCGAAACTTTAGCTCTTATCCCATTAAAGTTAACCGAAAGATGAAAAAGGGTAAATTTTCACATTACGTGGTAAGTGGAAAAGGAAAACCAAAAAATGTTTATCAAAAGGGAAGGGGTTTTTCAGCGGTTGATGCTCATTATAGGGCCGACCCTTCACAAAGTGGCTCTACTTGGGAAAACATGCTTCTCTCCTTGGGTTACATGAAAGGAGGAAAGGGGTATGGAGGTAGTTTTCCATTTGACGGTCATTCTGGAAATGCCAAGATTGAAGCTAGAAGCCGAAAGAGAGCAACAGGCCAAAGCAAAATAATAGATAAGGCAACTAGGGAAGCTATACTTAGAGGAACTGGTATTTCAAAGGGGTTAACCGCCAAAACAAATCTGGGAGTGCAAATTCCATATAATGTATTGTTGTTTGAGGATGCTAAAAAGCTAGGTGCGGCTCTTGGTGGTTTGGTTTTAAGGCTTGAAAAAGGTGGAGATGGTGGACTTCTCGGCATGGATAAGCCATCTGGTTTTCTTGCTTCACGTCTTGATTATAGCCAAGACTCCAACAAAACATTAAGACTAAAAATTAATGAACTAGACACTTTTTTAAGGGGCAGTGGTGGTATACCAGCGATCCCCACGGCGGGAAAGAATAAGCCCGGATTGGATGTTTTTGATCTTAGTAGACCCCTTACATACCTGATGACCGGTGGCAGCCAAAAACTGGGGCTGGACAGTGCGTTGATGCTGGATAGATTTCTTGGGCAAAAAGGCGGCGTGGACATCGAGGGGATGGTAGGAAATGCGTCATCACTGGTTGCGGAAGGAAGGCAAGCTATGATATCGGAATTGAACAGCAGGCGCGATACACCGGGGCCGACAAATGAATTTTTAGGATACTGGGCGCAACAAAAAAGAGATAAAGAGGCACCTGCGTTAA
>NZCP01000026.1 GCA_002686465.1 Candidatus Woesebacteria bacterium
AATGGAGTTATGCAAAACTCGACGAGAATGGTTTCGTTTCGGAGGTGGCGGAAAAAATTCCCATCAGTAATCATGCAACGGTAGGAATTTATTACTGGAAACAGGGGGCTGATTATGTAAAGTATGCAGAGCAAATGATACAAAAAAACATAAGAGTAAATAATGAATTCTATGTATGTCCAGTATATAATGAAGCGATACAAGATGGTAAAAAAATTAAAATATCCCACGTCGATTTTGAAAAAATGTGGGGACTCGGCACTCCAGAAGATTTAAAATACTTCATAGATAATTATAAATGAGCGCCGTAATAATAGTTACTGGAGTAACAGGTCAGGACGGTAGCCACATGGTCGACTATCTCCTGGAGAATACCAATCACGAAATCTATGGCGGCGTCAGGAGACTAAGTGTGCCTAATCACAAAAATATAGAGCATGTTAAATCAGACAGGTTTAAGTTAATCAGCCTTGATCTAACAGATTCTCACAGTATAGAAAAAAACATTCTAAAACTAAAGCCAGATTACTTTATAAATTTCGCCGCGCAATCTTTCGTGGGGGCCAGCTGGGACTATCCGAAGCAAACGTTCGAAACAAATGCAACTGCAGTGCTGGACATATTAGAGGCGATAAAAACCCATGCCCCGCAATGCAGGTTCTACAACGCAGGAACCAGCGAAGAGTTTGGTGATATAGAATATTCTCCTCAAGATGAAAGCCATCCGTTAAGACCTCGGAGTCCATATGGAGCCAGCAAGGCAGCGGCCCGCCATTTAATTAAAGTTTACAGAGAGTCTTATGACCTTTATGCAGTACAAGGCTGGCTCTTCAACCATGAAGGCGTAAGACGTGGCGAAGAATTCGTAACTAGAAAAATCACCAAATCTGTAGCAAAAATAAAACAGGCTATAGATAAAAACTTAGAATGGGAACCCCTTGAGCTTGGAAACCTTGACGCATATAGAGACTGGAGCGACGCGGAAGATTTTGTCGATGGCGTCTGGAAAATGGTGAACCAAGAAACCCCCAAAGACTATGTACTTTCAAGCGGGAACGCGCACACAATTAGAGAGTTTGTCGAGACCGCATTTCGCTTTGTTGGGATAGATGGATATTGGATTTCTAGCGGAATAAAAGAAAGATATAAAACTACAGTAGTGGAGCAGGAGCTAGTTAAAATAAACCCAAAATTCTACAGGCCAGCGGAAGTGGAGTGTCTATTAGGCAATTCGGAAGCGGCGAGAAGAGACCTCAACTGGGAGCCTAAAATTTCATTCAAGTGTCTGGTAGAAAAAATGGTCCGCAATGACCAAAGACAACCAGAATGAGGCTGATAGCGCATCGAGGCAATACCCAAGGTAGGAATAAAGATTTAGAAAATCACCCAAACTACATAACCAACGCAATCAAGCAAGGGTTTGACGCAGAGATAGATATATGGTTGGTGGACGGATTTGATTTGGGACATAATAAACCACAATACTCTATAGACATAGACTTTCTTTTTGAATATTGCGATGCACTATGGATACATTGCAAAAACCTGGAGGCGCTCTTTTATTTAACGCAATTCCCAGAGCTAAACGTATTTTGGCACCAAATAGACGACTATACTCTAACTTCTAAAAATTTCATTTGGACTTACCCAGAAAAACAAGTAACCACTGCGTCAGTACTAGTGGTAGATGACGCAACTCAATACGCTGGTCCCCTTTGCTATGGGCTATGCTCGGATACGGTAGTGTAATAAATAAGTATGCCTAACTGTGGCGACAAAACTTGGAGGCTGGAATTCTTCAAAGATCTTCAGAAGAGATTTTTTGCTCTCGAACGAACAGTTTCTATCGTCATACAGGGCCCCCTACATAAAAGATCAATAGATACCATTCCAGAGTATCTAAAGTATGGAGACGTAATAGTTTCCTGCTGGGAAGATGATGATATGTCCCTACTATATGGATATAAAGACAGAATCAAGGTAGTTATAAACAAATACAGCGAGGTGCCCAGAAGCAGGCTGCGATCTTTTGGCAGGCATGGGCCCAGCCCCTGGATATACCAAAACTATTCCACATACCACGGAATCAAGGAGGCTACGGGATTTTTTGTGATCAAGGTTAGGTCAGATGAATCCTATCCAGACCTTAATGCGTTTATTGAAAAATTATTTTACTGGAACGAGCTCCCAGATTCTCCAACAAAAATAATCACCTCAGACATCTACTTTAGATTCGACAAGGAAGAGCCATTTCACCCCTCCGACCACATAATTGCAGGAAAGCGCAGAAACCTTAAAGATGGATTCAGAAGAGCGGTATTCAATTGTAGGGCGGAAATTAATAAAAAATACGCTTTTCCAGAGCGGCTCATTTGCGCCTCAATACTAGAGATTTTATGGGATTTTGACAACAAAACCTATCTAAAACCCGACCCCAATAAATCTAAAGAAATCATGCAAAAATACTTCGACATCGTCTCCATCTCCAAACTCAAAAACTTCACCTGGTCATCCAGTTACAGAAAGTACGAAGGACTAAAGCAGAGAGAAGGCGGCTGGTGTGCAAACATTAATTTATTATAATTTTTAGATTGAACTTGCCCCCAAAATATGTTATTATATAATATAAAGTGTACATAAAGACATTATGAAAATCCTTACTACATCCATTATAAGCCTATTGTTTTTAACCTCTTCGTTATTCTCTGACGCAAAGAGCAGAAAGGTGGTAGCAGATCACCTTCAGAATATATCAGTAACCATCAAATCGGAAGCAAGATATTCCAAGTCTGAGGGCTCAGGGGTGTTAGTTAACCGAAAGATTGAAGGCGAAAATATAACATTTGTATGGACCGCAGGGCATGTTATAGATAATTTAAGAACCATAAGGGAGGTTGTAGACAGGAAAGGAAATACAAGAAAGCTTGTAGAATTTAGTGATGCAAGGATAGTAAAAGAGCTCGTCGAGGATGGACGACGAGTCGGAGAAATCAAGATGGACGCATCAGTAATAAAGTATAGCGACGCGGAGAATGGCCATGACCTTGCCCTGTTAATGGTGAGAGCTAAAGACTATGGAAAAGATAGCACCAAATTTTTATTGAAGACCGAAGACACTGATGATAAAATTGTACCCATCGGAACGCGACTCTATCATGTAGGGAGTCTACTCGGGCAGGTAGGATCAAACAGCATGACCACTGGGATTGTGTCTCAAGTTGGGCGCGTACTTGGAGACATTGCTCGCGGTGCAGAATTCGACCAAACAACCGTTACTGCGTTTCCAGGAAGCAGCGGGGGTGGAGTTTTCCTTGAAAACGGGGAGTATGTAGGTATGATTGTTCGAGGAGCGGGAGAGGGATTTAACTTTATGGTACCAATTCGCAGGATGCAGGATTGGGCTGACGAAAACGGCTTAAGCTGGGCACTCGATCCGAGCGCCAAGGCTCCGACGTTTGATGAAATTAAAAAGATTCCAGTCGAGGGTTTAGCTGGAGAGGAAGCGGATAAAGAAGGTGACGAAGAGTCATTTAGCGTTGAAGATCCACGATTCCCCTTTCTTATTAAGGTAACAAAAAAATAATATCATATGTCCCTATCTCTCTACAAACCAAATAGTAAAAATTCAGGTTGCGCATTCAATTTTAAAATTGGAACAAGCAAAAAGCAGGAGCCCACGCTCTACGTAAGCTCTATCCAGCAATACAGCTGGGACAGCAAGACCCACACGGGTAATTTCTCTGGAAATAAAGACGATTCAGATAAAAACATCCATGTAAAATTCAACGAGTGGGAGGTTGGGAGCATAATCAGCGCCTTCGAAACCCGCATGGAGTATAGTACATTTCACGCCTTTGAAGACAATAAAACTACAATTAAATTCGCCCCGTGGGACAAGCCAAAAAAGGTTTCAAGGCAGGACCCCAAAACCAAGAAATATGTAGAGGAAACGGTGATTGCTCCAGCCTTCGGCATCAATCTAACCCGAAACGGAAACCAAACCTTTAGAGTTCCCCTAGAACCTGGAGAGGTGGAGACAATCAAAGCGTTCCTCAAAGCATTCTTAGGTAAGCTATTAGATGATCGTTACGAAAAGGAACAGGCAAGGTTGCGCAAGGCGCGTAGTAGTGAACCAGTCGGAGACCTGCCTCCTTTTTAATGAAAAAGAAGAAGATCCTTTTTCATAGTAATTATTGCAAAGCGTTCACAGGCTTCGGGAAAAACGCAAAAAACATACTGTCTCACCTAACCAGAACGGGCAAGTATGAGATTGTGGAATTCTGTAATGGCGTACAATGGGGAAACCAAGACCTAAAACTACTTCCATGGAAGTGCGAGGGCTCAATACCCGACAATCCCTCGTTAGTTAATAAGCTTAAAAAGGACCCCAACCTACACAGGCAAATGGGCTACGGAGCCTACACGATTGACAAAATAATTGAACAAGAAAAGCCAGACATATACATTGGGGTGGAGGACATTTGGGCATTCTCCAAATTTTGGGACAGAAAGTGGTGGAACAGACCAAACTGCATGGTGTGGACGACACTGGACAGTCTACCAATTTTACCAAATGCCGTTCAAGCTGCGCCTAAAATCAAAAACTACTACACATGGTCAACCTTTGCCGCCAGAGAGCTAAACAAACTAGGTCACGAGCACGTAAAATGCCTACATGGGTCCGTTGACACGGAAGTTTTTTTTAAGTACGACGAAGAAACAAGAAACAATATAAGAAAAGGTAACGATATAGCCTTGGACGAGTTTATAATAGGCTTTGTTTTTAGAAATCAATTAAGAAAAAGCGTCCCAAATCTCCTAGACGGGTTCAAGGAATTTTTAAAGAGGAACCGCAAGGCGAAGGCCAAGTTACTTCTTCATACATCCTGGGCAGAAGGTTGGGATATACCTAGACTCCTTAAGGAGAAAGGTATAGACAACGATTTAATATTAACCTCCTATTTTTGTTCAAATTGCTGCGCTTACAAAGTAAAACCCTTCGCTGGAGACTCCAAAGAGAAGGGCGAGAAACAGGCTTGCGAGCATTGCGGAAGCAAGGACACTCAAAATACAACAAATGTAAAAGCTGGAGTTAACGAGCGTCAGCTTAACGAAATATACAACATAATGGATGTGTATTGCCACCCATTTACAAGCGGAGGCCAAGAGCTTCCCGTTCAAGAAGCGAAATTAAGTGGTCTTATCACCTTGGTCACGAATTATAGTTGCGGCGAAGATGGATGCACAAAAGAAAGCGGAGGTTTGCCCCTAGATTGGGCAGAATACAGGGAGCCTGGCACACAATTTATAAAGGCCAGCACACTTCCCGCCAGTATCGCCAAGCAGCTTACTAAAGTCTATAAAATGCCACCAAATAAACGCCTAGAGACGGGTCTCATTGCCCATGACTTTGTGGTAAATAATTACAGCGTCGATGTAATCGGAAAAAAGCTTGAAGAAATATTTGATGACATGCCTTATTGCGAATGGGACTTCGACTTTTCCTCCCTTAAGCCAAACCCAAACTACAAGCCTCCCGAGATTAAAGACGATTCCGCGTGGCTCAAAGATCTCTACGCCAACATCTTAAAGTTGGAAGTGAACGAGGAGGACTCTGGACACAAGCACTGGATGGCAGAGATAAAAGAGGGCAAAACCAGAGAGGATATATTAAAATATTTTAAAAACGTCGCGCAGGAAGATGAAAAAAAGCAAAACAAAACAAAAATAAGCGACCTGCTTGATAAGGATGACGAGGGGAAGCGCATACTCTACGCAATGCCGCAAAGCATAGGGGACGTATACCTGTCCACCTCAATTTTGCCAAACATAAAAAAGCTATACCCCGACTATAATTTATATTTTGCAACACAACCAAAGTATTACAGCATTCTCGATGGCAACCCCCATGTACATAAAGTAATCCCTTATTTTAAGGAGCTGGAAAACTTAACTTTACTAGAAGGTCGCGGAGACCACAAAGGATATTTTGAAATCGCTTTCCTTCCCTTTATTGGGACTCAAAGAGTTTTAAACTACATGCATAACGGTAAAGACAAAATACAA
>NZCP01000027.1 GCA_002686465.1 Candidatus Woesebacteria bacterium
AAAAAATAGACATTTGACCAACAATTAAACCCCATCAGTCTTCGGGCTGATGGGGTCGTTTTTTTATCCAAACTAATTAAGAAAATTGATTACTCAGAAAAACTAAGAATACATCCCCTCAATTTCTTTGGCGTAATTATTTTTTATAATCTCCCGCCGCGGCTTAAGCGTCGGCGTAAGCTCATCGCGTTCGCTGGTAAACTCGTCCACCAGTAGAGTAAACGAAACTACGCGTTCATGTTCGGGACGACGCCGGCCAATAGTGTCGACGCGATCTTTAAATAGTTCGATTATCTCGGGACGCTTGGCTAATTCTTCGGGATCATAATACGCTAATTTTTTTTCTTTACAGTAACGTTTAACTTCTTGCCAGTCCGGAACTAACAAAGCTACGAGATACTTACGATCATGGCCAATAATTAAACTCTGGTTAATGTACCGGTCGTCGTTAAGCTCGACCTCCAAACTGGCTGGCCAGACATTTTTCCCTGTTGAAGTAACAATCAGTTCTTTCTTGCGGCCGACAATTGTTAAAAATCCATCTTCGTCGATATGCCCTTGGTCACCCGTATGCAGCCAACCTTCGCTGTCTATCATGGCATTAGTACTAGCCTGGTCATCATGATACCCAGGCATAACGTTGTCGCCGCGAGCAATGATTTCCTTGTCCTCGGCCAACTTAACTTCGACGCCGTCTAGGGCTTGGCCGACCGTGCCAAACTTTCTAGCTCCTTCCCGGTTTGCGGTCAGTACGGGTGCGGTTTCGGTTAAACCATAACCTTCGTAAATCTGGATGCCTAACTTTTCAAAAAATTTAGCAAGTTTAGCATTAAGCGAAGCTCCGCCCGAGATAGTTAATCTAAATCGTCCACCAAACTTAGCTCGAACTTTTTTAAACACCAAGGCATCACCGACTTTGTAACCGAAAGTTCCTGGCTGCTGACGCAATGCCCATACAAAAATTTTACGCTTTAACGGAGACCCAGCTTTTAATTTTTCCCACAGACCATCGTGAATACGTTCAAATATTCTGGGCACCGAAATTAAAATAGTTGGTTTTACTTCTTTTAAATTGTCGGCCAAAGTTTTTACGCTTTCGGCATAAGAAATCTTGGCACCTTTAATCAACGGCACATAATAGCCAGTGGTTCTTTCTAAGACATGAGACAAAGGTAAAAAAGATAAAAAGCTGTCGGTCGAATGAATTGGAACTGCTTTGGTGGCCGCGTCGACGTTGCTTAAAATATTTTTATGCGTCAGCGATACTCCTTTTGGCTCGCCGGTTGTGCCTGAGGTATAAACAATCGTAGCTACGTCGTCGGGATTGGTTTGAATGTCTGGTAATTCCTCACTACCTTCTTTCTTCTGGGCTAAAAAATCATCCCAGTTTACAAAATGCTTTCCTTCCCAATCTTCTAGATCATTATGGTCCGGGTCAATAAAAATAATTGTTTTTAAATCTGGTACTTCATTTAAAATTAAGAGCAGTTTGTTTAACTGCTCCTGTTTGGCGACTACAATTGCCTTGGCTCCGCTGTGATTGATCACAAACTTTAAAAGGTGAGGTGAAAATGTGGTATGGAGACCGACTGTCACCGCGCCAGCTTTCATAATGCCCAAATCAGCAATCGCCCATTCCGAACGATTATTAGACAACAAAGCCACCCGCTCCCCAGGTTTTATACCTAAATCAAGTAACCCGGCCGCGCAAGATTCCACTCGCTCGACTAAATCGGCATAGGTAAGCCCTAAATAGGTGTCACCTATCTTATCTTCCAGGGCCACCGCCTGAGGTTGTTTGGCGGCGACCGAGAATATTTTGGCTGGAATTGTGTCTGTCATATAAAATTGCTCAAATTATGACAAGAGTACGCCAATTTATTGTAAAAAGCAAGATGCTGTACTACACTTCCTAGGTTAATACGCTCCCGTAGTTCCCCACTTCGCCTCGCTTTGCTCGGCTACGCGGGGCAAGCAATGGACCCCTCGACTTCGCCCCCTCGACAATGCTCGGGGACTTCGTTCGGGGCGAGATAGTGACTTATCAAGGTTAACTGTCAACTGTAAATTGTTAAGTGTTAATATACGCCCCCGTAGTTCAATGGATAGAACAAGGGACTCCTAAGCCTTAAATGGCGGTTCGACTCCGTCCGGGGGCAAATTAAAAGTCATAAGTCGTAAGATATAGGGCTTTTTATTTTTGTAAAAATTTTGCTAAACTATCTTGTGGAGGCGGGCCTTGGAGGCTTCGCCTTTTATATCTGAAAGTTTTTTGACAATTAGAAACTAAAACTTGTTGATCAAGGAGACTACTCATGATTTCTCGTGTGTACAAACGCCGAGACCCTGCTCGAGGAGATCCTCATGCAGCTACTCTTCGTAAACCCCTCAACCGATTTGGCTTCCCGGGACTTAAAGAAGTTACCCTGGAACACGTGTTACGTGTGTTAGTCCTTCTTGTAAAAAATGCGGTAAAGAACCTATAGAGTGGCACAGGAAAGAGCATGAGAAGTATCCAAATTCAAGAGTTTCTTCTTTAAGGTCACAGGGGGCATCTGTAGAACGAATTAAAAAGGAAATTTCCTTATGCGAACCACTTTGTCGCCGATGCCACATGATTGCAGATGGAAGACTGGCTATAAGGAGTACAAGGACAAATTAGTGAAGCACTGGGATCTGGTTTCTCGGCAGATGACATCGTTAACCATCTATTAGGTACTGCAGTTGGTGAACAAATACAGCAATTACAGGCAGAAGGAAAGACTAGTGAACAAATATTACAAAGTCTATAAATATGGCTAGAACATTAGACGAAATCTTTAGTGATACCCAACCTACTACTCAACAACAGGTAAGTTTGCCTGAGACTCAAGATAGAGGTGTTGTTCAAAAAGTTGCTGAAAGTAGAGTTGGCAGGGCTTTAACTGGTTTTTCTGAGAAGGTATTAAAAAAGCCAGCAGAGTTTTTGTTCGAAACTACTGGCAAAACACTCGGTAGTTTTTTATTAGGTACCTTTTCTAAGGATCCTAAATTCAAAAAACTAGCAGAGGAAACTATAACTCCAGGTAATATTGCATTTACTGCAATTGAACTTTACCCAGGAGGTGGTTTTGTTACAAAGCAATTGAAAAAAATTCCAGGTGGAGATAAATTGGCTCGGTCATTTACTAGAAGAATTTCTAATTTGAGTAATAAAGCTCAGGCTAAGGCTGTTAAGAAATTCTCAGAAGGTCTAGGTGCTACGAAACAAGAGTTTAAACTTAAGAGTGAAAAGGTTGTGCCTGAACTTCTTAAACGTGGAGTTAGTGCGACTAGCAGAGAAAGATTACTTGGTAAGGCGGCAAAAGAAGCAGATATCTCTGGAGCTGCAATTGATGATTTTTTTGAACAATTGCCCAAGGCCACTAGATTGAAAACTAAACCCTTGGTTGATGCTCTGAATAAATATCGACAACAATTTATTGTTAAAGGAACAAAGATAATAGCTGATAAAAGAGCTGTTGCCTTGGTTGATGAATTTAAGGCAACCATTGCTGAATTGGGTGATGAAGTATCACCAGGGACCCTGAGAAGTTTACGAAATATTTGGGACAAACAAATTCTTCGTGGTAAGGGATTTGTAAAGACTGTATCTGAAGGTGAAAGGATTGATATCCTTCGTAATGCACGTTTTGCAATTGCAAAAGAATTAGGAAAAGAATTTCCTAGATTGAATAAATTAAATGCTGAATTTACTTTTTGGAAAACTACACAAGAAGTTCTTGAAGAGACTTTAAAGCGTACTGCAAGTCAAGTTAAGTCAAGGCAAATTATTCCTATGAGTACGGCTGCACTTCTTACTGGACTATCTGGGAATGAGGGTGATTTAATAGCAACTTTTGGAAAATCTGCAGGTGCTGCATTTTTAGCAAGGCAATTTTTTAGCTTTATCAGTTCTCCTGGATGGAAGTTTGTATCTGGTAGCAATAAGAAAAAACTAGCTGATGCTTTACTTGACACTAATGTTGAAAATTTCGCTACAATCTTATCTAAGATTGGCGTGGTAATAAAAAATGCGGTCCCTGAAGAGAACCGAAAAACTTTAGATCAGATTTTTATTGGTATCTAACTATTGTGTTGAGTAAAGTAATCGCTTAATTTACAACCGATGTATGCGCCTAAGATTATTGTAATGATGTGAAGCATATATCTACTGTCTAACATAATTAATTAATCTTGTCAATGCCCAACGGAAAAGAAATCCCAGCTACTCATAAAGACCTTCAGGACTTTAAAGATTCTGAAGTAGCTAAAATTAATGAACTGGAAAAATCTATGACTAAAATGGAATCAATCACTATGGCTAGCCAACGCCATATAGCACGTATTAATGAAGATATTAGTAAAAGCCGTGCAGAACACAAAGGCATGAATGAAAGTATCAACATCCTTTATACTAAGGTTGCAGAGATAGGCACAGACGTAGGGTGGCTTAAAAAGTTCTTCTGGGTTGTTGCAACAGCGAGTATAGGATCCCTCGTTGCGATATTATTTAAGTAGTATAATGAAGTATGGACGACCCTCCACTATCACCTATACCTAGTGGAGCTGGTTGCGAACATTGGAGCAATACCAAAGTAAGATTTTCTGAAGGCCCCTGCGTTTGGACTCAAGGAATTCGAGGACAAACTTTCGAAATCCCAGTCGCCCACGGCGAAGGTTGTCCGGTATTTAGTAAAGGATTCGAACCTATCACCGCCGTCACATATGGCGTTGATGCTCCAACTAAAGAATACCCGGCAAGTCCGAATGGTAGTTCCATTGCCGGTATATGTAGTCCAAATGGAAGAATACTTGGCTTGTTCCCACACTTTGAGAGACGCATAAGTCCATCAAATGGTGGCGACCAAGGCCTTGCCCTTTTCCGGGCTGGTGTTTCTGCCGCCCGATAAACGAACCTTTTAGCCCGCGCCCGACGCTTCTGCTTGCAGAACGTCGGCGCGGGTTTCTTTTTTTACCACGTCGTTCGCGAACGACGTGGTTTACCTTGACAAATAATTATAAATCAGTTAAGAAGGTAGAAATGTACTTTTTACAAACCCATACACAAGGATCTAATTATGCTCAAACTGATTATTTTTAGACACGGAGAATACGAATTCACAGGTGGTAGTTTAATTGAAGACGGTATAAGTCAAGTCGAGACAACCAGTAAACTCCTCAGAGAATTATTAGCCAATAATTCTGTAACAGTCCTTTGTTCTAAAAAACCACGTGCACGTGAAAGCGCAGATATCGTCGGGCGCATACTCGGCGTCGAGCCAAGTGACCATGAATGCCTGTACCCTATAGGCACCAGACAGCATGAAGTCTGTGAGGAAGCTGTCGCAGTACTGCAACTCCTAGATCAGCAAGATGCTGATATCGTAATACTAGTGACACACAAAGAATACGCCGAGTTCTTACCTGGATTTTTTGCCCGTGAAAGGCTGGAATTTGATTTTCCAAATATAAAATGCAGAAAAGGCCAAGCTGTAATTATAGATTGTAATGAAAAAAACTTACGCCTTGCCCCGTAATTGTTTTATTGCTTACTGAAAAGCCAAACATTTTAAAGGAAATGCGACGACAGACTAACCGTTCTCATACTCAAAACCAACAGGAAGGTCAAGATGAAGCTAAGAACAATTGCCGCTATTTCCGTCACGATAATGTTCATTATCCTGATTGTCGGAACTGCCCTTATGTCAAACCAATGATAAAGGTACTCAATGAAAAAATATCCGGCCGACGGTTCCCGTGCTCAGCACGTGGGATCGCCGGTCGTTTTTTATTATCTATTTATGATTAGTCACAAAAATCGTAAATCTCTGGTATAATTTAATTATCAAACTTATGCCCGATACCAATACAAAAAATAATCCTGCTCAGCCGCAAACGCCTCCACAAACACGTGAGGATTTAGAAAATGCTTTGAAAAAAGGCCGCCTACCAAAACTGTCTACCGTCAAAGCCACGCGCGAGCTGTCGAACAAAATGCGCGATATTCGGCTGAAAGAAAAAGAATCCCAAGCCGAAGCTGCCAGCGTGCGAGGTGGGTTACCATATGTAAATTTACGTGGGTTACCGATTAGTCCGGATTCTCTGGCTGTTATTACTCGCGAACAAGCCGAAAGCCTAAAAATAATTAGTTTTTATTATACTGCCGAACTTTTAAAAATCGGGGCGGTTAATCCAGACGATCCAAAAGTAAAAGAAGTTTTGGATAGGCTGGCTACCGACCGTCACCTAAAACCGGAATTATATAAAATCTCTCAGGCTAGTTTTGACTTCGCCGTTAAACTTTACGAATCGTTACCAAAAATTAAGCCAATTATTAAGGGAGTCGAAATCACGGCCGACGACATCGGTGAGTTTAGCCGCGACATCAATACTTTCCGCGACCTAGCCGTCAAACTAAAATCTACCAACATCAGTGACATCGTCGTCTTGTTAATCGCGGGTGGAGTTAAAGCTCGCGCGTCGGACATTCACCTAGAAACCGAAGAGTCTGGGGTTAAGGTTCGTTATCGTATTGACGGCGTGCTCCAAGACGTAGCTACTATTGAAAAAGACAAATGGGATCCAATTGTTTCTCGGCTTAAATTAATTGCTAGTTTAAAAATAAATGTAGCCGACCGGCCGCAAGACGGACGGTTTACTATTTATCTGGAAGAAGACACAATCGACGTGCGTGTCTCGGCTATTCCGACTGCGTTTGGTGAAAGCGTGGTTATGCGTTTACTGATGTCTTCAACCACTGGATTCGACTTCGAAGACTTGGGCTTGCGCGGCAAATCGTTTATGGTCCTAAACGACGAGATAACCAAACCAAACGGTATGATCTTAACCACCGGCCCAACCGGAAGTGGTAAAACAACTACTTTGTACGGAATAGTTAAGCGCTTAAACGTGCCGGGCACCAAGATTATTACTCTAGAAGATCCAGTTGAATACAAAATCCCCGGTGTTAGCCAAAGCCAAGTAGATTATTCTAAAGAATATACTTTTGCCAAAGGCTTGCGCTCTATAGTCCGCCAAGACCCCGACGTTATCTTGGTTGGAGAAATTAGAGATCTCGAAACAGCCGAGATCGCGATTAACGCGGCCTTAACTGGTCACCTTGTGGTGACTACTTTGCATACCAACGATGCGGCCGGAACTATTCCGAGATTTTTGTCTATGGGTGTAAAACCTTTTCTGCTGGCGCCTGCGCTTAATGCCATGATCGGGCAACGTCTGGTACGCCGCATCTGCCAAAACTGTAAAAAACAAACTGAACTGGACAACAAAAGTATGTCCAAAGTTTTACGCATTTTAAAAACTATTCCGGTTGAATCTGCCGCCCGACCGGACTTAAAAAATTTAAAATTTTACAAAGGCGGAGGCTGCGAACAATGCCAAGGCCTCGGCTATACCGGCCGACTGGGTATTTTTGAAATTATGACTATGTCACCAGCTATTGAAAAATTAA
>NZCP01000028.1 GCA_002686465.1 Candidatus Woesebacteria bacterium
AGAACGAGAATTCACCCTCTCTTTGAAGGTACAAAAACCAAAAAGTCTCTTATCCAACGTCTTCCTTTGCAACGAGGAAAGGGCAAGTTTAAATCTCACAAGAAAAATGCGGTTGTTGTCAATATTAAGTATTTAGATCTTTTACCCGAGGGTACAACAGTTGATTTAAAAACACTGATAAAGCGTGGCATAGTCGTAAAGGATATTGGGCAGATAAATGTTAAAATATTAGGTGAGGGAGAGCTTTCGAAAAAATTAGTAGTAAAGCTACCTACCTCCGAGACGGCCGCCCAGAAAATTAAAAAAGCTGGTGGTCAGGTAATCAAGGGATGAAAGCAATAAAAAATCTCGTCCAAGCGTGGTCAGTTCCTGAGATTCGCAAAAAGTTGCTCTTTACGGCAGCTATTTTGGCTATCTTTCGTTTGGTTGCCCACATTCCTGCTTCCGGTGTCGACCGCGCGGCCCTAGCAAATCTTTTTTCCCAAAGTCCATTTTTGTCTTTGCTCGATATCTTCTCAGGAGGAACGTTGGCCAATTTTTCTGTTTTGGCTTTAGGGCTTGGTCCTTATATTAACGCATCGATCATCATGCAGCTGATGACTATGGCTGTGCCAAAACTTGAAGAGCTTTCAAAGGAGGGTGAGTCAGGAAGAACGATAATTAACCATTACACAAGATTGTTAACACTTCCCCTAGCAGGTATGCAAGCTTCTGGTATGTACTTTCTCCTTCGCTCCCAGGGAATTGTAGAATTTCTCTCCCCTGTCGATATGGGTGCTCTTGTTGTGACAATGGCCGCAGGAACAATATTTGCTATGTGGTTGGGTGAGATTATAACAGAGCACGGGATTGGTAACGGGATATCTCTTCTTATTTTTGCAGGTATTGTAGGACGCTTGCCTGTTGTGGCTGGTCAGCTATTTTCGACAGTTGCACAAGAGGAACTTTTCACTTATCTTTCCTTCTTGGGGGTGGCGCTTGTGGTTATTGGAGGAGTGGTTATGATTAATGAGGCAACAAGAAGAATTCCTGTTCAATATGCGAGGAGGGCTGCGCGTGGGGGTGTCGTCTCGCAATCTACCCATCTTCCCCTGCGTCTTAACCAAGCTGGTGTAATACCAATCATTTTTGCAATCTCATTAGTTCTGGCACCATCAATGATTGGTCAGTTTTTATCCGGAGTTCCAAACCCAGATATCGTCCGTTTTGCCCAAACTTTTTCCACCCTCTTTACCCCTAATGGTGCGCTTTATAATACAGTATATTTCTTGCTTGTTGTTGGCTTTACCTTTTTCTATACAGCAGTAGTTTTTAATCCAACAAAAATATCTGACGAGATTAAAAAACATGGAGGGTTCATTCCTGGCATTCGGCCTGGAGGGCAAACCGCCAGTTACTTAAATTATATTCTAACAAGAATAACATTGGCTGGAGGTATTTTTTTAGGGGCAATTGCGGTTTTGCCATCCATTGTTCAGGGATTTACAGGTATAACTACTCTTGCTTTAGGAGGAACAGGGCTCTTGATTGTGGTTTCTGTTGTACTTGAGACGACTAAGAAAATCGAGGCGCAATTGGTAATGCGGAATTACGATAAGTTTCTGTAAATGAATGTTGTTGTTTTAGGCCCCCAGGGTTCAGGGAAAAGCACCCAGACCAAGTTACTTGCCAATGCTTTAAAGTTCCCCATGTTTGACATGGGAGATATTTTAAGGTCTCAGGCTAAAGATAATTCACCTCTGAGTGAAAAGATTCGCCATATTATAAAAGTTGGCCAGCTCCTTGATGACGATTCAACAATGGCTGTTTTTAGAGAGGAGATTGCCAAAAGTAAGTATAAAGATGGCATGGTACTTGATGGAGCTCCGCGAACACTCGCACAAGCAGAGTTAATCACGAAGGAACTAAAAATTGATAAGGTTTTTTATCTTCGGGTCTCAGATCCGGTGAATGTCGAAAGACTTATCAAACGCGGTAGAGCTGATGATACACCTGAGTTAATAGAAAAACGTCTTAAGCTTTATCACCAAAAAACTGAGCCAGTTCTTGCCTACTATCGGAAGCAAGGAATTTTGGAGGAGATTGACGGCGAGCAGGAAATTGAAAGAATCGCCTTAGATATTAAGGGTCGAGTAATGCAAAATGATTAATATTAAGACAGATAAAGAAATCGAGAAAATGCGAGAAGGCGGAAAAAAGCTTGCAATTATTCGTGAGAAACTTCGCAGTAAGGTTGTCGCAGGTAGTACTGGGAAGAAGCTTGACGCACTTGCTGAGAAATTAATAAAAGATGCAGGAGGTAGACCGTCTTTTAAAAAGGTTAAAAACTATCACTGGACAACATGTATTAACATAAATGATGGAGTTGTGCATGGAGTGCCCAACTCTCGCGTTTTTGTTGCGGGAGATGTTGTAAGTGTTGATATGGGTATATTTTACGAAGGTTTTCATACAGATACCTCGTTTACTGTTTTGGTTGGCAAGAAAAATAATCGGATCCAAAAGTTTCTTAAAACAGGCGAAAAGGCTTTAGAGCACGCTATTACCCAGGCTAAGGCGGGCAATCATATATCCGACATCTCAAAAAGCATCCAGAAAGACTTGGAAAAAGCTGGCTATACACCTGTTAGATCTTTAACTGGCCACGGTATAGGGAGGAAGCTTCATGAAGCACCGCAAATCCCTTGTTTTTGGGAAAGTGGCGCAGGGAAAGGTGAATTAATTCCAAAAGGGGCAGTATTAGCTATTGAGGTTATCTATACCATAGGCTCGTCAGATTTAGTTTATTCAGGCGATGATAATTGGACAATAGGCACGGAAGATGGTAGAATTGCAGGGTTATTTGAGGAGACCGTTGCTGTAACAAACAAAGGCCCCCTTGTTTTGACCGAGTCAGACTCGGCATCGTCCGCATGAGGCGCAAGTCAATTTGAGCATCGTGCGGGTTTTTCTCGTCGCATTTTGAAACTAATGGATAAAAATCAAGAATTTGTAGGCCATGTACTTGAGTCTCTGCCAAATACGACTTTTCGAGTAGAGCTTGAAGACAAACGAGTAATTCTGGCCACAATTGCAGGAAGGATGCGACGTCATTTTATTAGAATTCTGCCAGGTGATCAGGTTCGTGTTGAGATGACGCCATACGATACGGAACGGGGTCGAATTATATGGAGGGATAAGTAGCAGTAAGGAAACCTTGTTTTAAGAAAAATAAGCGAAGCTTGACAAAATTGAAAATTTTATGAAAGTATTTGCATCAGTTAAAAAAATGTGTAAGGACTGCAAGATCGTCAGACGCAGACGTGTCCTTTATGTGACTTGTATTAATCCAAAACACAAACAGCGTCAAGGATAAAGAGGAAAACGATGCCAAGAATAGCAGGAATAGATTTACCAGAAAACAAAAAAATAGACTTTTCTTTAACCAAGCTTTATGGCATTGGATGGAATTCTGCTTCCGATATCCTGGAAAAGGCAAAAATATCCCCGGACAAAAGGACAAAAGATTTAACTGAAGAAGAAATAGCTACACTAACAAAGGTTGTTGATAGTTATGCGATAGAAGGAGACTTAAGAAGGTCTATAAGACAAAACGTACAAAGACTTCAAGACATAGGATCATATCGAGGAGTTCGTCATAATAGGGGCCTTCCTGCACGAGGACAAAGGACTAGAACTAATGCTCGCTCTAGACGAGGAAAGAGACAAACAGTCGGTGCTTTTAAGAAGGAAGCTTTGGCAAAGATGTCACCACAGGGAACAAAAACAGAAGGAGAAGCAAAGTAATAATTTAAGTCATGGCTACAGCAAAGAAAAAGACAAAAAAAGTCACAACTAGCAAGAAAGAAGTTAGCGTTGGCAAAGTTTTTGTTCGAGCCACTTTTAATAATACCCTTATTACTGTTACAGACGAGAAAGGAGATACCTTAGCTTGGGGATCGTCCGGTAAATCTGGATTTAAGGGAACCAGAAAATCAACACCTTATGCTGCAACTACCGCAGTGGAGAATGTGATTAAAAAGGTTCGAGATGAATTTGGAGTTAAAAGTGTTAGTGTTTACTTAAAAGGCCCTGGCACAGGTAGAGATGCAGCCCTACGGGCAATCAAAAGTGCTGGAATACGGATAGATTTAATAGCTGATGTCACACCTATCCCTCACAACGGACCAAGGGCAAGGAAGAAAAGAAGGGTGTAATAAATTCTAAAATGAGATATACCGGACCTAAAGACAGATTATCAAGACGAGAGGGAGTTGACCTTTTTGGGAAGGGTAGTCGCCTAACGCGTCTTGCCGTTCCACCTGGCATGCACGGACCGCGTGGTTGGAATAAACGTTCTGAATACGGGCGCCAACTTCGGGAAAAACAGAAAGTTAAACGACTTTATGGTGTTACCGAAAGACAATTTCGACGCTATTTTGCCCAAGCAGAGAAATTAAAGGAGAATACAGGAGAATCTCTCATCCGGCTTTTAGAAAGAAGACTGGATAATGTTGTGTATCGTTTAGGATTTGTTCCAACCAGATCTGCAGCAAGACAGATCGTTGGGCATGGTCACGTTTTAGTGGATGAGAAAAAAGTAAACATTCCGTCATATCAAGTTAACGAGGGACAAGTTGTGGCCCTTGATACAAAAGCACAAGCAATTCCCGAGATAAAAGAATTGCTAAGCGGTAAGGGTACTAAGCCAGTAAGTTGGTTGGAAAGAAAAGTAGCGGTTGGGAAGATCAAATCTCTTCCATCAAGAGAAGAAGTCGTAGAGCCAATTTCAGAACAAGATATTGTAGAGTTCTACTCCCGATAGGGAGCAAGGGTATGCAGAGCATATTCTTACAGCAGATAGAGGAGGTGATTTAGATGACACAAAAACCAATGTTTCAAATTAAAAAAGAGGAATCAAAGGGTAAATATGGCAGATTTTCTATGGAACCTTTGGAGCGGGGTTATGGTCATACGCTAGGGTCGGCTTTGCGGCGCGTTTTGCTATCGAGTCTTCCTGGAGCAGCTGTAACTCAAGTTACAGTTTCTGGACTTAAACATCAATTTACCGCTATAAAAGGTATCAAAGAAGACGGAGCTGATCTACTTCTTAATCTTAAAAAATTAAGAGTACATTACACTGGAGACAAACCAACAAAGATTACATTGTCGGTTCGCGGAAAAGGTGAAATTAAAGCATCTAAAGTAAAGGCACCGGCCGATGTTAAAATCGCCAACCCCGATCTTGTTATCGCAACATTAACAGATAGCAAAAGTAAGCTTGATATAAATATGCAAGTGGAGTCAGGTATCGGATACTCACCCGCAGAAGACAGAAGGGTCGGTACTATTGGCCTAATACCTTTGGATGCTGACTTTTCGCCAATAGAGCGAGTAAATTACAAGGTTGAGGAAGCGCGAGTTGGACGTTTTACCAGTTTCGACAAATTGACTGTGGAGGTCTGGACTGATGACACTCTGTCCGCCGCTGATGCTTTAAAGAGATCAGCTGAAATTCTCGTAGTTTATCTTAACCAGATAGTTTCTCCTGCGCGGGTTGCCAAAAAGGCACCAGCTTCGGCCGCTCTTCCTTCTCAAGTGAGTAATCTTTCAGTTGAGGAATTGGGATTGCCAACCAGGATTACAAATGCTCTAAGCAAATCTGGACATGAGACAGTCGGAGATTTACTAGGAACAGACAAAGCAGTTCTTGCTAAAGTCCGTAACCTTGGAGAAAAGTCGATAAAAATCGTAGAGGTAGCCCTTAAAGAGAAAGGTGTTACATGGGAGGGTTAAGATGAGGCATCGTATAGCAGGTAAGAAACAGGGAGATAAGCCCGTTTTTCGGGCCGTGATGCGCGCGTTGGTCGAACACGGTAGTATTGAAACCTCGATGCCTCGTGCACGAAAGTTTAAGAGCTTTGCTGAGAAGATTGTTACCACGGCTCGCAAGGACAGTCTTTCTTCTCGCAGAAGAGTTTCTTCCCAGCTTGGTGCCGATGCAAAGACAACGGCAGGGATTTTTAAAACAATACTGCCCCGCTTTCGTGATCGGAAAAGCGGGTTTTTGCGAATTATACGTCTCGCAGCGCGGCGTGGCGATGGATCAGTCAGAGCAAAACTAGAATGGGTGGAAGACAAAGTTAAGACTCCTGCCAAAGACACAAAAGTTAAAAAATCGGCCAAGAAAGAAAAGTAGAAATGTTATTTAGAACACATCAACCGAAAGCATCTGAGATTAAGCGTTCATGGCATTTTGTGGATGTTAAAGGTGAAATCTTGGGAAGAGTTGCAACAAAGATTGCTCAACTTCTCATTGGAAAGCACAAAAGAACATATGTTCCCCATTTGGATAGTGGGGATTATGTTGTAGTGGTTAATGCCAAAGATATTCGTGTAACAGGACGAAAAGAGCAACAAAAAACTTATTATCGCCACTCCGGATACCCCGGAGCACTAAAGGCAAGAACTTTTGTCCAAATGAAAGAGAAAAACCCAGGGAAAATAATAGAGTTGGCAGTACGTAATATGTTGCCAAAGAATAGACTGAGAAGTCAGAGGATGGGAAGACTCAAAGTCTTTGCGGGATCAGAGCATTCGTATAGTGACAAGTTAAAAGGCGACATATAGGAATATGTTAAAAGTGACAAGTAACAAAGAAGGAAAGAAGCCAGAAGGGAAATAACTTGTTACCTGTTACATGTTACTAATCAACTAAATTATGGCTACAAGAACAAAAAAAGAATTCACTTCTGGAGTTGGTAGGCGAAGGAGCTCTATTGCTCGTGCTCGTCTATACAAAGGACGTGGGAAAAGCATTGTTAATGACAAACCAGTTGGGAAGTACTTTCCAGGGATTGTTCAAGAGAAAGCTTGGAATAAGCCTTTTGAGGTGACAAAAACTGAAGGGAAGTATTGGGTCAGTATTAAAGTTACAGGTGGAGGAAAAGAGGGGCAACTTGATGCTGCAGTTCTTGGTATCTCTCGTGCACTATCTGCATCTGACGAAAGCTTTAGGCAAACTTTAAGAAAACACGATCTTCTTACCCGCGACTCAAGAATTCGCGAAAGACGTAAAGTAGGAACTGGTGGGAAGGCAAGAAGAAAGAAACAGAGTCCAAAGAGATAGATTTTTCAAACACTATCTACTATACTTTTCTTGGAACTACATATGGAGAACCAAAGCGATATTGGGGATCAAAATACCCAACAGACCGGACAAAATCCAATAAGGCGACTACTATCGATTCTAGAAGGACTGAAGGTAAATTTCTGGATGGTTTCAACGTTGGTATTAGCTGTTTTATTAGTTTTCGGTGCAGCACTTTTTTTAAATTCTAAAAACAAACAAGGACAGGAAATTGTTGATAATAGTACACCTGCTTCTGCAACAGAACTTAACCAAACTATACAGAGTACTACCCCAATAGATGTTAAAGGTGTAGTTTTTCCTTTCGTAAGAAGTGGGTCAATATATTTCTATGATAATGGTACAGAAAAACTACTTGTTTCACAGACTCAAAAGTCATCTCAGACCTCTTGTGATAATTTAAGTTACCCGTTCATATCCCCTGACAAAAAATATATTGCTTATATTGAGCAAACTGGAGATGAACCAGGATATGGAGGATGTTTAGGAGGGATCTTGAAACTTGTTTATTTAGATACCGGAAAAATAAAAGCAATTAATTACAGAACAAGTTATTTTAAATGGAACTCTTCTAATCAAATAGTATTTAGTCCAGAGCAAGAAAGAAGTGAAGGTCCGCAAACATACACGGTTAAAGAAGTCTTTTACGATCCAGCTAGTGGTAAAGAAACTACATTTAACGTCATAATTGATCAAAATAAAAGTACTTACGCCGACACTATGGTTTCAGGTGAATTTCCTTTTAATACTAATAAATTAATCAGATATAAAGATAATAAATACTACTTAGTTGATAAGTTAGGGAATAAGGAAGATTTTCTACTTGACAAAAGCCAGGTTGAGAGCTTTTTAGACTGGTCTCCTGGTGGCAGATATGCAATATTTGAAAGCTCTAAAAAATCCACACTGGATTTTGAGGCCATAGAGTTGGTGATCGATACTCAAGATTTGAGTACACAACCTAAAGAGATTAGAGTTGGAAGAGGAGGAGCAGGAGGAGAATTCTCAACAGGGCGTAGGTGGTATTTTGAAAAGGGTTTTGTAGCATATTGCAGCCAAGATTTGTATTTTATAGACGGTAGTAAATCACTTCAACTAACTAATAGTGGAGGTGGCGGTTGTCACAACGAAGATGGCTTTGTCGCAACTTCACCTGATGGGAACTATGCATTTTTGAAATTTACAGATCGTTTTGAACTTCGAAGTAAAAACGGAGATATTAAAAACATTACTGAGACAACACAATTAGCAAAAGGACGTGGTAGACCTAAAAACTTAGTTTGGCTCGATAACGATACTATGGTAATTTTTCAATCTACTTCTGGTGGTGGCAATAGCAATTCTGAACCTCCTAGTATTTATCTCTTTGAGAGAAAACTAAATACAATAAGACCTATTGTGCAAGACGGATACCTTTTAGAACGTGTCTATTAGGTCAAATTCTTGGCAAAGCCGAGCGAATCGCACGAAAGAAACAGTCTCCAAAGAGATAATTTATATCATCCCCACTACTGCGGCAAAGCGGCCTTCAGGCTCTCCGGTTCTCATCACACGATAGTGGGAAAAGAAATCTTTTGATTTCGCGGTATCTATTGAGCTTACTTCAATATTTCTTTTGAGGACACCAGAGTCAACTAATTGTTGGATGTTGTATCCCACAATATCAATCTCTGTTTGTCCATCGTCCAGATCTTTTAGGAACGGCTCCCAATCCTTTTTTTGTTTTTGCTCAGGATCTTTGTGGATGTAGGATTCTTTGTGAATCCCCGGCCCTATACCAACTATTATGTCAGCAGGGTTGCTTCCGAGGTCTGAAAACCGTTGCACAACTTTTTCCAGGAATTTCTTATCCGTTCCCTGCCATCCCGCATGTACCAACGCCACCTTTTCTCCTGGTGGGTCGTATAAAATAATTGGTAGGCAGTCAGCTACCATTACAAACAAAAAGATCCCTTTCTCCTTTGTAATTAGTGCGTCTGCTCCAATACTATCCTCTTTGAACATTCCCCTGCCCAGGTGGTTTTTATCTACCACTTCTATATCAGTACTGTGTTCAAGAGTCATTTTTACACAATTTTTTGGAGAGATGCTTAATTGCTTAAGGAAATTCTCGCGGTTCTTCAAAACTTCGTCTTCTTTCCCAAAACGGAACGACACATTACCGTCCTGTCTTGTCGAGAACCCGTGGGTTAGATTTTTTACTTTTTGAAGTTTTGGCAATTGATACATAGCATTCAAATTTAGCACAAAGTCTGGTAGAATGCATTCGACGGGGTGTAGTTTAGTGGTAGAATGCGCGGCTGGGGGTCGTGTGGTGGAGGTTCGATTCCTCCCACCCCGACATGATAGAAATAAGTACACCCCAGGTGTCTAAAAGCCCCAAGAAAATAAGTCCTATAGTTTGATTTAGTGTTCGTTTTTAACTATAATAAGCTTCATGATTCCTTCCGTAGAAAGGGAGAAACAGCCTACTATTCGTGGAATGCAATATTGGGGTAGTTTCTTTGATGAAACTCTTAACTTCGACATCGATGTATCTCCAAAGCCAACTGTAGTAACTCCAGATAATATGATTTATCATCCTCACATTTCTGTAAGTAGTAGTAATCAATTAAAGTTAGAATTTGTTCAGCGCCATTTACCTGGGCAAGTAAATTCCAGAATAAATCCTGACTATACAGATCCTGAGCAAAGAAAACACGACCTTCTTACCCGTGACTCAAGAATTCGTGAAAGACGTAAAGTTGGAACCGGCGGAAAAGCAAGGAGAAAAAAGCAATCGCCCAAGCGATAGCTTTTTTCGACGAAGTCCCTCTTAATCGCTCTACGAGCCGTGTACGAATAGTACCCGGAGGCGAGTAGTAAGATTTGTGGGGCAAGACGCAAAAAACAGAGTCCTAAAAGATAGTTTTTGCGTCGCAGTCCTGTCAACTGCTCCACGAGGCGTATACGAATAAGCAAAGCTTGATGATTAAAAAAGAGCGTAGATTCCTTTGAACCAGTCTGTTAGAGGTCCAAGAAATTTCGATAGGAAGCCTTCTTCCTCTTGTAGCTTTTTTTCGTATTTTTCTGGATCTTTTATACCAAAGTCTGGAATAGGGAATGTCCCTGTTTGAGACGCAGGATCTGTTATTTTGGGAACAATTGGAGACGTTGACCCATTGACACAAGAATTTTCATCGGTCGATTTAGTGCAGGCATCGACATAGATTCGGACGTCTTGAAATGCATCTACATCCACAGATGTTTTTGTGTCTGTAACAGTTTTAACAAGGTGGGGTTTTGCTGGTTTACCTGTGGCAGGATCTATTATTCTGGTAGTTTTCCAACGCCCTAAGCCGTCTTCAGTCAATTCGCCAGCTGAAACAGAAACGTTAAACGTTCTTGCGCCAAAAGGCCAGTTCCATTCCAGAAAAATTTCTCTTGTTTGACCACCGGCATAAGTTTGTTCGATTGCTTTGGGATAGACATTTCCAAATGGTGGTAAGACATAACCTTGTTTTACAAGATCTGTCACCAGCCGAACGAAACCAAAGATTGGTATATTACGATAATGCAGTTGAATTGGGTCTGAGGTTATTTTTGCTCCACTGGGTAGAGTGATTGCGGCAGAGAGTTGACGGTATCCTGTTTCGGGGACGGCATAAGCAACTGCGGTTGCCAATGCTTCGCCACTAACATTTGTTGTATTGCTCTGTGGAGTTATTGCATCTCCAGGTTGAGGGTCTTCAAGGAATCTCCATTTGATTGGGCAGCTTTGGCAAGGATCAGTGTCATTGATTGTCACCACAGTTTTGATTTCGTATTTATCTCCTAAATTTAGCTTTCCTTCAGGATTAACCACAAAGTCGAATTTTACATTCTCTTTCTCGATTTCAGGAAGGACGGGAACGGGCATATCCAATTGTGCTGTCACAGGGGAAGGAGATAAAACAGCAAACAGAAAAAGAAAAGTTATTAAATAGAATAGCCGTGCTTGATTTAACATGGGTGTAAAGGCAGGAAATATCAGAATTACTTAGGCTCAATTATACCAAAAGTATCTGTAAAACCAAGGATTAGTTTTATCCCTTGCACTTTCGTGTTTTTAACGGTATATTGATGTTGACATGGCAAGGCGGAAAAACTCTCATCCAGTAGATACTCCGAAACAATCAGAAGCATCAGGCAAACTTCAAGCAATTAAAGTAGCAATGGAACAAATCGATAAGCAGTACGGTCGTGGTTCTATCATGCGATTAGGAGAAAGAACGGCTGCTCAAGGACAAGTAGCAAGCATTTCTACTGGTTCGATTGCTTTAGATTTGGCTCTCGGTATTGGAGGTGTGCCTAGAGGGAGGGTTATTGAGATTTATGGCCCTGAGGCATCGGGTAAAACTACTGTTGCGCTTCATGTTGTTGCAGAAGTTCAAAAGAAGGGTGGTACTGCTGCGTTTGTTGACGCAGAACATGCATTGGATCCTGCAAGGGCTGAGGCAATAGGGGTAAAGGTTGATGACCTCTTGATCTCGCAGCCCGATACTGGGGAACAAGCTTTGGAGATTGTCGAGACCCTTGTTCGCTCGGGTGCCGTTGATGTTGTTGTGATTGACTCTGTTGCAGCGCTTGTCCCAAGGGCAGAGATTGAGGGTGAGATGGGGGATGCAGTAATGGGGCTCCAAGCCCGTTTGATGTCTCAGGCTCTACGAAAGTTAACAGGCGCTATTGCAAAGACCAGTACAACTGTTATTTTTACAAACCAGCTTCGGCTCAAAATCGGAGTTATGTTTGGAAATCCCGAGACAACTCCTGGGGGTATGGCTTTGAAATTTTACTCATCGGTAAGAATAGATCTTAGGAAGATTGAAGAGATCAAAGATGGAGATATTGCCATCGGTTCCCGCCACAGAGCTCGTATTAAGAAAAACAAGGTTGCCCCGCCCTTCCGGGTTGCCGAGTTCGATATTATGAATGATGGAGGCATTTCTAAAATTGGAGGATTGATTGATGTAGCCGTGGAGTTGGCAATCCTTGAAAGAAGTGGTGCTTTTTATCGCTATGACGGGGCGATACTGGGGCAAGGGAAATCCGCAACAGCTAGTTTTTTGGGGGAGAGTAAGAACAAAAAAATTGTAGACGAGATAGATCGCCAAGTTCGCGATTTTGCAGCTTCCGGCAAAAAACTCCCAACAGAAATTGGTGAAGACGCAGAAGCAGCCTAGTGCCCACTATAACTCGTATAACCCAACAAAAGGATAGCAATAGGGCAAACATTTATCTCGACGGAAAGTTTGCTTTCGGGCTCTCTCTTGAGGGCATCCTCCAAAACAATTTAAAAACAGGCAAAGTTTTAAGCCAAGAAGCTATAGATAACCTTCGAGGAGGTGCTGAAGAAGAAAAGGTTTACAACAAAGTTCTCCGATTTGTAACATCTCGGCCACATTCAGAATATGAGATAAAACTTTGGTTTAGACGTAAAAAGGTTAACCCTGAGCAAGTCGAACGGGTCTTTGATCGATTAAAGAACTTAGATATGGTGGATGATAAGGTGTTTGCCAGATGGTGGATTGAACAACGATTGACTTTCAGGCCAAAATCTCAAAGAGCTCTTATTGTCGAGCTTCGACAGAAAGGGGTTGAAAGGGAGGTAATTGAAGATGTGTTGGCAAACGTGGAGTTCAATGAGGTAGAGGTAGCACAAAAGGTTGCCGAAAAGCAGAAGGGTCGGCTAAAGAATTTACCACAAGATTTAAGGAACAGGAAGTTGTCAGAGTATCTCGCCCGGCGTGGCTTTTCTTGGGAGGTAGTGAAGCAGATTCTTGCCAAAAACGATAAAATTTAGTAAAATTAGGGTGTATTAAGGGAAAAAGATGATTTCCACAGAAAAAACACTCTCCAGTAAAATCTGCGTGTAATTGTGGTTCGGCATTTGCCGAGGTATTAATCTCCTTTTCCCTCTCATATCATGGCAAAAGACAAAAGAGAGGATTATTTAAAAAAGCTTGAAAAAGTTTCAGGGTTAACCCGAGATGAGGCGAAAAAGCAGCTGTTAGCCGAGCTTGACCGCACTCTTTCTTCTGAGAAGGCAAAGCGTATTCGCCAAACAGAGGAAGGCTTCAAACTGGAATCAACTGAGATAGCTCGCGAAATTCTAGCAGACAGCATGCGACATGGTGCTACTGATTATGTGGCCGAATACACGATTTCGAGTGTTAGGCTACCCGATGAAGAAATAAAGGGTAGAATAATTGGGCGCGAGGGACGCAATATTAGGGCCTTTGAACAAGCAACAGGAGTTGAAATCGAACTGGAAGACACAAACGATATAAAACTTTCTTCTTTTGATCCAATTCGTCGTGAGATTGCTCGGCGTAGTCTTGAAACCTTGATAAAAGATGGCCGAATTCAACCGTCGAGGATTGAAGAAGTTGTTACCCAAACCAAAAAACATCTAGACCAGTTTTTACAAGACGAGGGCAAAAGAATTGCACACGCTTGCGGGGTTTACGATCTTCCACTAGAGCTGGTTCATATGGTTGGACGTTACCATTTTAGAACTTCATATGGTCAAAATCTTGGCCAACACACAATAGAAGAAACAAAGATAGGGGTGCAGATTGCCCATGAGATGGGGGCCGATGTAGAAATTGTGCGACGAGGATGTCTCCTTCATGACATTGGTAAAATTGTTACCGAAGGGGAAGGGACACACGTCCAACTAGGAGTAGATCTTCTCAAGAAGCATAATCTCTCCGAAGAAGTTGTTAATAGTGTTGCCGAGCACCATGAGGATAAACCTTTTTCTTCGGTAGAGTCGGTTGTAGTTTACATTGCAGATGCAATATCAGGGTCTCGTCCAGGAGCACGATATGAGCCACACGAGGATTATGTTAAACGCATGGAAAAGATTGAAGAAGTTGCACATGATTTTTCTGGAGTTGAGCAGGTATTTGCCTTTCAGGCGGGGCGTGAGGTGAGAGTTGTTGTTAGACCAGACGAGGTCTCAGACGACGAACTAACAGTTTTAGTACATGACATTGCACAGCGGCTAGAAAAAGAAGCAGAGTATGCAGGACAAATTAAGGTGACAGCGGTTCGTCAAACACAAGCCTCTGAGACAACGAAGGCAAAGTGATACTTTGCAATCGGCGTGATTATTCGCGCTTTTCCTTGACTTTTCTTCCCAAGACAAAGTATTATGTTTGGTATCTAGCAGGGGAAACACTTGGGACATGACCAAAAAACAATTAATTGAGCAGGTATCGAGAAAAGCTCATTTAACCAAAAGGGGAGCAACTGAAGCCGTAGAGACTTTCTTAGGGGAAATACAGAGAGCTCTAACAAAAGGAGACAGGGTTATCATTAGCGGTTTTGGAACTTTCTTTGTAGATCAACTCAAGAAGAAAAAGATGTTTTTAAGAGGAAAGGAAGAAGAAATTCCTTCTCACAGAGCTCCAAAATTCCACGCAGGTAAAACTCTCAAAAGAGTTGTTAGAAGGTAGAACTAGCTTCTGTGGTATATTGAAGATGCAAAAAGGTGAATAAGAAAAATTTGCCACAAGATAGTATATCGGTGATGCGGACTTCGGGTATCGATTTGAAGTCTCGCTGGCAACTCATTTTGAAAGAAGAGTCTGGGAAAATTGGCTTTAGTCCAGACAAAAAGCTTTTAAGAAAAAGTGAATGGTGGAAAACAGGGAAAATTGGCGCTGTTCATTGTCCAGGATTTGTGACTGTAAATGGAGAAAGAGTACGTGGAGTTCTCAAGATACAAGGAACAAAACCTCCAACCAGTGAGGTGGCACTGATTGAGGGGTTTGCAAAACAAAACAGAAGCAAGAGAATACGACCTCCGCGGATTTTTTCGCACACCCCATGGAGTAAGGAAAAGCAATACGAGGCATTTATTGTAGAAGAAGTCCAAGGGGAACCTGTGATGAATGGCCGTCCGGCCGACAAGAAAGAACTCAATTTTTTTTTCGAGTTGTATAACGACTATCGTGCGAATTGCCGGAATAAACCATGGGTTACAAAACCACAATCTTGGTCGTACGCCGAACAAGTTAACAGATGGCGTTCTGCAGTCAAGGAGCAATCCAAAGTTGATCCTCGAAGGTCACCAGAAGATAAAAGACTGGTAGAGAATGCAATTGATATTGTTGAAAGAAACCTGTTGGTTGAGGATCTGGAGTTCGTCCACGGGCATTTTCAACCGGGAGATCTTATTAAAACTCCACAAGGTGATTTTGTACTTTTTTCTAATTTGTTCTGGTCTTGGAGAATTCCTTTTTATGACGCTGTTTTCGGATATCATTGGTGGATGTTGGGAATGGAGTATGCAAAAGGATTAACACCTCAATCACTTGAGAAGGAACGGAAAAGGTGGCTGCGGAAGATATTTGATCTACCAGAGATCAGAGGCAATTCTAAAGCCGAGCGATTGGCCAATCTTGCCTTACTTGAGCGTGCTGTTCCAGCACTGATGGTTGATAGATATATGTTAGCTCCTGATAGTCAGTCAGAACAGATAATAACGGAAGGTGCACGCAAAGAATTAAAAAGGTTGATTTCGACTTTATCGAAATGAATAAAATCCTCGTGATCGTCGGCCCAACCGCGGTAGGAAAGACAGCACTTGCGCTTGCCCTTGCCAAAAAGTTTGATGGCGAGCTTTTGTCTGCCGATTCGAGGCAAGTTTACAAGGGGATGGATATAGTAACCGGCAAAGACTTGCCGAAGGATGGGACAAAAATCTGGCTTACGGACTTGGTTGATCCAAAGGAGGAATTTAGTGTTTCGCAATGGAGAAAGGAAGCCATGAAGGTGCTGAAGAGTGTGTGGGATAAGAAAAGACTACCGATTGTTGTCGGCGGAACTGGTCTTTATATTCGTGCATTACTCGATGGCATTGGGACAATAGATATTCCACCTAATAAAAGCTTGAGAGATCATCTCTCTGGTAAAACACCGCAAGAGCTTTTCGATATCCTTGCATCCGTCGATAATTTACGTGCCGCTGGTATGAACCAGTCGGATCGCAAAAATCCGAGGCGGCTTCTTAGGGCAATCGAGATTTCCCACTGGGAACAGGACAAGTCTAAGGGAAGAGATAAAGGGAACAATCAGTGGGATATTTTTATGATAGGGCTAAAAACAGATGAGTTGGGCAAGAGTATTGAGAAGAGAGTCAAGGGTTTGGTAGAAGAGGGCGCTCTTGACGAAGTCAAGAGATTAATAAAAGGCGGTACTCATTGGGATGCGCAGTCGATGACAGGTATCGGCTACCGGAAATTTCGGGACTTTTTTGATGGCAAAATTTCTCTTGAAGAGGTAGAGCGGCAATGGGTACAAGCAGATCTTCAATATGCCAAGCGTCAAATGACCTGGTTTAAGAAAGATAAGCGCGTCAAATGGTTTGATGTTGCACGCTCAGGTTGGCAGAAGAAGGTGGAGAAAGCAGTCAAGAATTGGTACAATTGACGAAACAGGCACAATGCGGACAATTGAAATCTCGCACAAGACGATTATTTTTACACTCCTTTTGTTGGGGTTCCTTTGGCTTGTCGCCCAAATAGTACCTTTGATCCTTGGCTTATTTGTTGCTCTCTTATTAATGACTGCCCTCAACCCTTGGGTTGATACACTTTCTAAGCTTGGTGTTCCCCGTGGTCTTGCGATTTTAGCTGTTTACATCCTTCTTATTTCTATTCTTGCTGCGGGATTGACCAGTATCATACCCCCACTTGTTGAACAAACAACCAATTTGGTTAATAGTTTGCCAATGCTTTTTGAAGAGGTAGCCGTCTGGCTTGAAAGTGTTGGGTTGAGCGGAGTTGATGGTACTTTGATTGCGAGCCAAGTTTCCCAACTTGATACATTGCCCGCCAACCTACTTAAAGTTATAGTTTCTGTTTTTTCAAACATAGTTGCTGTTTTTATGTCTTTGGTTGTTACTTTCTACCTTTTGCTGGAACGAAAGAATCTAAATAAGTACCTTTTGGTTCTTTTTGGCGAGGGAGGGGAAAAGGATGCAAAAAGGTTTGTTGACCGCCTTGAGGAAAGACTTGGTGGATGGGTTAGAGGAGAGCTTGCTTTAATGTTTATTGTTGGAGTTGTAACCTATATAGGTCTTATTTTGCTCGGGATTCCTTATGCTTTGCCTTTGGCGATTTTAGCAGGATTATTGGAGATTATTCCAGGAGTCGGACCGTTTATTTCAGCAGTCCCTGCGGTCTTGTTATCACTTACTATTTCACCCGCAATGGCGCTTGCGGTTGCGGCTCTTTATTTCTTGGTTCAGCAAGTTGAAAATTCAGTGATTGTCCCAAAGGTTATGCAAACTGTAGTAGGTGTTAATCCTTTGGTAACAATAATTGTCATTATTGTTGGTCTTAAACTGGCCGGTGTTCTCGGAGCTCTTCTTGCAGTGCCAATAGTTATTGTAATTCAAGTCGTGGCCGTTGAGATCTTTTCTATTAAAGCGCTCAAGAAGCTATAATATAAATTGGTGCAAAGAGCACAAAGTTTGAAATTCAGCCTCAATTTGGTATAATGCACGTGCCTTAGGAATCAGGACAATCGCTCTGTATCGTATGGTATGGAGAGGAAAGTCCAGGCAGCAGGAAGCAGGGGAGTCGTCGTAAGACGACACGGGTACCCTTCGATGGAACTCAGGGTAACCTGAGCGAAGCCGAAGGTCAACCGCTAGTTTAGAGCCACAGAGACAACGACTCATTCCGGCTGTTAATTACAGTTGGAAAAGAGGGTGAAAAGAGGCAATCCTCCCCGCTGCAACCTCCGATCGGTGCGCTATTACCCGCTTCCGGGATGCACCAAAGATGAGGGCATAGACAGATGATTGTCTAAAACAGAACCTGGCTTACTCATTCCTAGGGCATCAAAAGACACCAGTGACTGGTGTCTTTTTGTATAATAGCATCAGCAAGAGGAGCGCAGGTTGAGACCGTAAGGTCAAAACCGAGAACTCTTACTCATTCCTAGAGCACAAAAAACCACCTTTAAAGGTGGTTTTTTGGTGGAAACTTGACAAACATACTCCTTACTTTACACAATGGAGTAGAGTACTTTAGATAAAAAGGAGGGGGTGAGTTATTAAGTGATGTTATTACAAGTATGGCAGGAAGCAATCATGGCTTCCTGGAACGAAGTTTGGTCGGCATTCCTCTCTTTTCTTCCCTCAGTAATAGGAGCAATCATAATCTTTGTGGTTGGTATCTTTATCGCTGGTTGGGGAAAGAGGCTTATCGAGGAGGTATTAAGAATTGTTAAATTCGAAAGCTTGTCAACAAGCTCTGGATTTGCAAGATATCTCGAGCGCGCCGATATGAAACTAACGGCAAGTCAGCTTTTGGGAAGTATTTTTAAGTGGATTTTGCTATTGGTTTTCTTTATCGCGGCAGTAGAGATTTTGGGACTGACAGTAGTGTCGGTTGTTCTAACAAACCTTCTTGGTTATATCCCGAATGTCTTGGCCGCGGCCTTGATTTTTGGTGCCGGTTTTATTATTGCCAATTTTTCTGAAAATTTGGTACGAGGTGCCTTTACAACTATCGACCATCAAACAGCCAAGCCGGTTGGAAAACTTGCGCATTGGGTTATCTTGGTTGTTGCATTCTTTGCAGCAGTCGATCAGTTAAAGATCGCACCAACACTAATTGATACTTTCTTCCAAGGTCTAACTTGGACACTAGTTCTAATCCTAGGTCTTTCATTCGGACTTGGAGGTAAAGAATTTGTGGCCAAAATATTGGACGATTGGTACAAGAAAATTAGCAAGTAAAGCACTTGGCAGAAAGAAATGTTAGGAAGAGCCTAATGTATGTAAATATTTAGGCGGTGTGGTCTAGTGGTGCTTCTTTTCTCAGTCTTTTAATACTCTGGACAACAAAGAAACGTCCTTGTCGGGAAATCAATTTCTTTTTTTCTAATTTTTTGATTTCAATACTAGTTGTCTCTCTCGTGAGGCCAACTAAAGAGGCAATATCTTTATGTGTCAGAGGAATTGGAATAATGATTTTCGCTTTACTTCTTGGTGAGGCAGGCTTGCCAAGGTAGTCTGCATAAGTGCACAAGATTGATGCGATCTTTGTATAGGCATTACCGAATATAACGTGTTCGGTTCTGTTTAGGAACCCGTGAAGACGAACCAAGATCTGTTTTGCTATTTCGTATAGCGTATCTGGTTCTTGCCTCAAGAACTCCTGGAATTTATCTTTTGGTGCTCGCAAGACTGCAACAGAAGTCAGTGCTTCAATATAGTATGGGTTTGGGATATCGCTTAACGCCCAGGTTACAGGAAAACAATCACCGGGTTTGAACATGGCGAGTGTCAGCTCTTGCCCTTCCTCAGAAATTGAATATACACGTACATAACCCCTTCTGAGGCAGAAGATACCTGATGGAGTATCATGGGCCCGCAAAATAGCTTCACCCTTTTTGTATTGGACCCGTCTATATCTAGAAAAGAAGTCCTCAATCTTTTTGGACTGATTTTCTGACACTCGGGCTATTATACAACATGTGGTATAGATTATTTGTGAACTAGACTACATATGCTAGGTAATCTTGGTTACTGAAAAGGCACCTAGTTTGTGCAAGGATAAAGCCTCGAATTATGTGTTACCAAGTGGAGGTAAATATGTGTCACGAACGATCGCCTCCTGCCTGAAGAGAACACTGTCCTAGCCTGTTCTACACTACTTAGCAATTAACTCCAGTATGTTTTTACCGTCTCCTTTTATTTCCCCATCCTTAACTAGTTTGTTTGCGAGAAATAGCCAGTTTGTGGCGTTTTGAGCGGTTAAAACGTCCCTCCGGTAATTTTGCTCAGCTGCAGTGCTCATACGCTTGTATAGCTTTTTGTCAGTGAAGAGATCGAACAAACGTTGGGCGACTTGGTTTGTTGATCCAGCTTTAACAAGATATCCCGTGATTCTATCTTGAATCTGCAGGGGTATGCCCCCACTATTATATGCAATGACAGGTTTTCCTTTCATAAGTGCCTCTGTAACTTTGATCTCAAAGCCTTCTTTGTAGGAGAGCTGAAGGGCTACTTTGCTTTCGCGGACTAAAGTATTTAGAAGTTGGTCGATATGTGGAAGTCTAACCACTTTAACATCGTGCGCTAAGGAATGGTATTCTTTTTGCTTAAGCATATTCATGACCAGATACAACATCGGGATTCCGTCTGGGTCGTCTACCGAGCCATGCCCAACAATAACTAGCTGAGGCATCTTTTGCCCTGCCTTTTTTAGTTTTATTCTTAGTTTCCTGAAAGAATCGATTACATCGGGGATACCCTTGGAAGGGTCAAATCTGGCAATTTGGATAATATATGGCCTCTCAAAATCAAGGGGCGTTTGATTTTCCACAAGCAGCAGCTTATTAAATAAGCGACGATAATAACTTCTTTGGCCCCTGCTTAATGGTTTATTGAGCCCATCTAGAGGGTCTGTTGTTGCAGGCATTAAAACTGTTTTCTCTTTTGGTATATTGGCAGGGATGAATGCTTTAATTGGATGGCTTACGAAACAATCAGCACTTTTGATATTTTTCCAAATAAAACTCCAAGTTTTGTGTTGTGGTGTACCCAGTCGATCTGCAAGATGAGACTCAATTTGAATATGTGATCGGTAGATTATCTTAGCCTTTGGATTAATACGCCTTATATATGGTATTAAACCTGATGGTTGGGGATCGTCAATAACAACTACATCCGTATCTCGGAAAACTTCTTTGAAGCCATCAACATTTTCTTCAATCCAAGTATCGTAAAGCTCTTTGTCTTTTTTACTAAGGCGTACATCAGAGTTTGCGACACCTTGCAGAACATTATGGAATTTAGTTTTAGTAATCTCAAATACTTCTTGCCTTCCCCTCATAACAAACCAGTGCGCATCAACACCTAACAGTCGAAAAAGTCTAATGAGGGCATGTCTCATAAGCGCTACACCTCCACCTCTTGGGGTGGCGTTAAAAAAGACGAGTCTTTTCCTCTTAAACTCTGCTGCCAGTTTCGTAAGATACGAAGCTGTTTGGGCTGGGATTGCCTTTTTGTAGTCATCAAATGTTACAAGGTCTGTGACATTGACTTCATTTTGGGATTTTAACCTTATTTCCGCTATATCCTCTTTGTTAAAGTAGGACTCCACCTTGTTCACTGAATGCTCTATTAGTTTGCGGGATGATTTTTTGTTTGTGGGCAAGACGTATGGAACAACATCCCTTTTTAGCCATAGCATTGATGCCAGCTCATGCAAAGAGTTTTTACCAGTTATTCCTGCTGCAACAAATTTCAAATTGTTACGACTGCTGTGGCTCTTTAACCACTGGAGGATATCTAGATCAGGATTCCCGTTATTGATTGGTTGTTTATGGAAGACTAAATTTTCGGATCCCCCTTCTGCTACATGGAATTCGCCGTTCTCAACCTTGATTCCAAGATAGGTGGAAAAAGGGGTTTCTAGCTCCTCAATTTGCGCCCTTATTTTTCCTAAGTTCCGAAGTAGGTTTTTTTGCTGAGGACTCTGCGCACGCGAGGGCATGTGCTTTTTAAATTACACCTAAGGTTGTTGGATGTCAAGATGTTTTGAATAAATGTTAGAATAACAACGATATGATTGAGAAAATCAGATCCTACACTTCCAGAATCCAACCTTGGTGGACGATTATTGGTGCGCCCATTGTGCAAGAAGCCATTTTTAGATTTATTCCACACCAGCTTCTTTATGTGTCCACTGGGAAATTCTGGGAGATTGGTATTACCACATCAATTATTTTTGCTTCAATACATTGGTATTTTGGCAGGCGGTTTGTAGTTCTTGCTTTCTTTGCTGGACTATTTTATTGGTGGCTTATGGTTAACTTTGGGATTATTGGCGCAATTTTAGGACACTCAGCTGTAAATATAATATGGCTTAGGAGGAGGCGAAGAAGTCGGACAGAATGATTGTAGTACAATACCAATATGGCAACGGAAAGATTACAGCTTCCGGATGTATTTCTCAGCGCTTCTAATACATTGAAAGAAATCACTGGAGTTCATGTTCAGTCATCTGATCTCAGGGGTGAAATGCAGCGTCTTTGGGGAGAAGTACAATTGCGCACACATGGGTATGGGGAGTGGAAGATTTCATCTCTAAAAGCAAGGTTTTTTGAAGGCCCTAAGCCATTAGTTGTTAACCAGGCAAAAATTTATGTCTCAAAGGTTTTTGGTACTGTTCATGAAGCGGTGTTTGATGAAAACCCACATATTAAAAAAAGTGAATCGCCAATAGGTGGATTTGAATGGCCTTTCAGAATACCACTCGTAGAGTCTTTAAGAGGATTTTTTGAGGCGGATTTTGAGGATACATTACCCCACTTTCCTCTTGACCAAATCGACCGGGATTTAAAGGCGTTAGAACAACACTTGAAAAAGCAAGGGTTAATTAGAATCCCAAAGGCTATTTATATGCCCTTCTAAATTGATAGTGCAAAATTACTCCATGTTATAGTTGAAATATGCTTGCTAAGGTTTTTTCGGGTGCAACAGTTGGGCTTTCTGGAGTTCCCATCGAGGTTGAAGTTGATATTGCCTCCCAAGGACTCCCTGCATTTAATATCGTTGGTCTTCCAGATAAAGCGGTTGAGGAAGCAAAAGAAAGGGTTCGGTCTGCGATTAAGAACTCTGGAGCTGATTTTCCACCCCGTCGCATAACAGTTAATTTAGCTCCTGCCGATCTTCCAAAAGAGGGTCCTTCATTTGACCTGCCAATGGCAATTGGGATCCTGATTGCTTCGGAACAGTTGCCCCAACAGGATTTGGCAAGGTCGTTGTTTTTCGGCGAGTTGTCTTTGGACGGGTCGCTCCGCCACACTGCTGGAATCTTGCCGATGGCGCTTTTGGCTAAAGAAAAAGGATACAAGAGTATTTTCCTGCCCCCAGCAAACGCTGAGGAAGCATCAGTTGTTCAGGGGATAAAAGTTTATCCTGTTAAAAACTTAATACAGATTTTTCGACATCTATCAGGTGTTGAAGATGTAAGACCGATAAAAAACATCCCGTTTAAAAAACTATTGGAGAGAACACCATTCGAGTTTGACTTCGGAGAAGTCCAAGGGCAGGAACATGCAAAGCGGGCTCTTGAGATTGCCTCTGCAGGTGGGCACAATGTTTTTATGAAAGGAATTCCGGGAGCGGGAAAAACTATGCTCGCTCGTGCATTTCCCGGAATTTTGCCAGAGCTAACAGAAGATGAGGCAATGGAGGTAACTAAAATTTATTCAATCACTGGAAATCTTTCAGATGGGCAATCGGTAGTACGCTATCGTCCTTTTAGAAGCCCACATCATACAACAAGCCGAATCGGTCTGATTGGTGGTGGAACAAAACCAATGCCAGGAGAGATTTCTCTTGCCCACCGGGGAGTTTTGTTTTTGGATGAGTTTCCGGAGTTTCCAAGACATGTTTTAGAAGCACTCCGTCAACCGGTGGAAGACGGGGTAGTTAGTATTTCAAGGGCCGCCGGGAGTGTTTCCTATCCTGCCCAATTTACTTTAGTTTCTGCCTCCAATCCTTGTCCTTGCGGCTACTATGGCTCGGATATAAAACCCTGCCGCTGTCTGCCCGGTCAAATTTCGCGTTACCAAAAAAGAGTATCGGGTCCAATTTTGGATAGGATAGATATTCACATCGACGTTCCACAAGTCAAAGTTGAGAAGCTGGTTGCAACAGGGAAAAGGAAAGTTGATAGCTCTTCTAAAATTCAAAAGAGGGTCCAAAAAGCACGACAACTTCAACTGCGCCGTTTCAAGGGCACAAAACTAAAATCTAATGCCGAGATGTCGACTCGACAAGTTAAGCAGTTTTGTAAACTATCGAACGAGTGTCAAACAATACTTCGCCAGGCGGTTTCCCAGATGGGACTTTCCGCCCGATCTTACTATAAAGTAATTAAAGTTGCCAGGACTGTTGCGGATTTGGAAGGTAGCAAAGATATCGTTCCCCTTCACATTACCGAGGCCTTACAGTATCGTCCGAAAGAAGACGAGCTGATGATATAATTATCTTTCGAATGCTCCAGATTAATTTTTATCCAGAAAGTGACGAGAAAGAATTTACTAAGGCTGCAAAGGAATATGCTCAAATTTGGTCTAAAGATGCAGATAAGATTGTTCGCTTGATTGAGAAATATAGCGGCATGAAGTTTAAGACGAAAGTGATTAATGCAGTGACTTTCGAGGGAAGAAGTTTTTCAAAACCGATGAGCCTTAGAAGTAGTTATCCTCGTAGAGTTAAAGAAGCGGTTTTGGTACATGAGTTATTACATAGACTGTTAATAGACAATAACTTTTGGTTTGGTAATAAAGATACGTACCACGAAGATGTGCATAAGATGATTGATTTAATACTTTTTGATATCTGGGTTGATTTGTTAGGAAAAAAAGTCGCGAAAGAAAGTCAAGAGTTAGAAATAAGCTTTGGAGATCCAGCGTACAAAAGAGCTTGGAGCTGGGCTTTATCGTTTTCTAAAGATGAAAGACCTAAAAAGTTTCAGGAAATGAAGAAAAAGTATCAAAAAAGCTCCTGAGTTAACTACGTAGTTAAATACGTAGTTAACTCAATGATTAACTATGAAGTTAATCGCGTATTTCTGATTTTACTGCTTCGATACATTGATTTAGCCACGAAAAAGGAATATAATGACCCTATAGTTGAGCTGTCTATGGCAGCTTTTTTTTATGGCAAATTGTAGTAGAATGTATGTATGAAATCTTTTCTTCTGGTAGCTAAAAAATGGCTTTCCTTTCCTTTATGGATTAAAGCTCTCTCTGTAATAATTATTATTTTGGTTCTTGGATACATTTTAGGAATTGGCCCTTTTGCAAGACAGACGGATGGAGTTAAGACTGTTGAGGTAAAAGAAGCAACAATTCGCCAGACCGTTTCTGCCTCCGGCACACTTCTGGCTAAACAATACGCAAAACTTCATTTTCAGACGTTAGGAAAATTGTCTTTGCTAAAAGTTGAAAAAGGTGATCAAGTTAGCAAAGGTCAAACTATTGCATCACTTGATACAATGAGTCTTCGTGCAACTTTAGAGAAAGAAAATTCCGATCTGCGCTCTGCCGAGGCGACAGTAGCGAAGGTTCTAGATGAAGTTAAAGGACATGATGATGATGAATCGCTTGAGCAAAGAGAGGATAGAACAGTTGCTGAGGTTGCACGCGATAAAGCGTATTGGGATCAACAAAAAGCTGAAAAAGCACTCCAAGATGCAATATTGAAATCTCCAGTTTCCGGTACTGTGGTTGATATATCTTCAATGGTTGTCGGCCAAAACGTTACAGCTGCTGACACAATAGAAATTGTTGATTTGGATGGTTTTGTCTTCCGGGCACTTGTCGACGAGATAGATTACGGAACAATAAAACTTGGGCAAAAAGCAGAAGTTTTTCTTGATGCTTTTTCAGACGAGATCTTTGAAGGAGAAGTGGTTTTTATAGGAGCAAGTATGACAAAGACTACAAGCGGAACAACTGCTATTCCTGTCGAGGTAAAGCTTGTGCAAGACGCTCGTTTTGTTCATGGCGTCAATGGTGATATAGAATTTTTGACGAAAGAAGCAGGGGGCGTAATTGTTATTCCGGCGTCAGTTGTCACAAGAGACGAAGATGGCGAATTTGTCTTTCTGGTTAAAGGCGGTATAGCACGCATGCAAAAAGTCACTTTGGGTATTGAGACTGATAGCGAAGTGGAAGTTACAGATGGACTAAAAACAGGTGATGTAATAGTAACAGATGGAGTGGAGGAGCTTAGCGATGGCCAAAAGATCCGCTAAAGACCTTCTTGTTTTTGCCGATGTATATAAGACTTATCAGATGGGTGAATCAGAAGTTCACGCATTAGATGGAGTCTCACCAACAATAAGGCGTGGAGAGTTTGTAGCAATAACAGGCGCTTCAGGATCTGGAAAGTCGACTCTGATGCATCTGATGGGCTTTCTTGACACTCCGACTTCAGGAAAGATTTTCCTTGAGGGCCGCGATACATCACAACTTTCCGAAAGAAAACTTGCCCAACTTCGCAATCAAAATGTTGGTTTTGTTTTTCAATCGTTTAATCTCCTTCCTCGCACCTCTGCCCTTTCTAATGTTGAACTACCGGTTCTATATGCCGGCAAAAGTGCCAGGCAAAGACAAAAAGAGGCATCCAAAGCTCTTTCAAGAGTCGGATTAAAAGATCGCCTTTTTCATACTCCGGCACAACTCTCAGGTGGAGAGCAACAACGAGTCGCAATTGCACGAGCACTTGTTAATAACCCAAGCATAATTTTGGCTGACGAGCCAACTGGAAATTTAGACACAAAAACAAGCGAAGTTATTATGAAGATTTTGAAAGATCTAAATCATGCTGGCCACACAATTGTTGTTGTGACACACGAGGATCAGATTGCATCATATGCCAAAAGAACAATCGAGCTTACTGATGGGAGAATAAAAAATGGATCTTGAAGAGCTATTTCGCAGTGCTATTTCTACTTTATGGGTTAATAAGGGAAGGTCGCTTCTGACTACTCTTGGGATTGTCGTTGGAGTATTTGCCGTAATTCTTCTTACCTCAATTGGCCAAGGCCTTAGGGTTTATGTAACCGAACAATTTGCATCGCTTGGTGCAGAGACTATGTATGTTGTTCCAGGAGAGTTAGAGTTTGCACCCGGTGGAG
>NZCP01000029.1 GCA_002686465.1 Candidatus Woesebacteria bacterium
AACGTTAAGCACCCGACCGGTTTTCAGAACCCGGCTCGTTTCCTGTGCAATGCTCTGGATATTCTCCGGAAGAGTTTCCCTCTCTGGAGAACCACCAATTAACCTATGACCAATGACATTAGCAATAACAACTTCGTTCACACTTTCATCCCTAAACGGCGACTTTTGCCCTCGTGCTAATAATATAAACCCTTTTCCCTCCCCTATATACTTTCTACCCTTCTCATCTCTCTGTCCTACAACTTCAGAAGCCTCTTTGACTACCTTCGAATCAGTATCTATTCCTACATAAATCTCATTTTTCCCGATCTTTCGCTGTTCATTCCCCATAGGATGCGGAAATCTCCCAACCCCAATATCAAGAATGATTCTTTTTACCTTCCTTAGGATCTGATACTTCTCCCTCCATATATTTATTCTACTCTTCCTTCTCCCTTTTTGTCTCTTTCTCAAAAAACCTGATACGGTCGCCTTTGAAGTAAAGCTTGATTTGGCGAAGAGGTCCGTTTCGGTGTTTGGCGATATCTAAAGTATAATTTTCCAAATCTTCTTCATCCTCACGCCACAAAAACAAAACAACATCAGCATCCTGTTCAATCGCTCCTGACTCCCGAAGGTCCGCAAGTTGTGGCCGTCTTGTTCCTCTTTGTTCGACTGCTCTGGAAAGCTGAGAGAGAGCCAAAACAGGAATTTTTAACTCTCGCGCAAGATTTTTTAAACCTTGCGAGATTTCTGATACTTCTTGGACCCGGTTTTCCAAATTTCTCCCTCGTACAAGCTGTAAATAGTCAACAACAAGAATGTCCAGTCCTTTTTCTACCTGCAATCTCCTAGCCTTTGTACGCATCTCAATAACTGATGAGGCCGGGGTGTCATCGATATACAACGGTGCTTCGGCCAATTCACCCATAGCGTCTGACAACTTCGTAAAATCGCGCTCTCCCAACTTTCCCGTTTTAAGCTTCCAGGCATCAATATCGGCTTGCGACACCAAAAGCCTATCTACAAGTTCTTCTTTGCTCATCTCAAGAGAGAAAAGACCAACCGGGCGTTGGGTAGAAACTGCAACAGATTGAGCAACATTTAGGGCTAAAGCAGTTTTACCCATACCGGGCCGGGCCGCCAAAATAACTAAATTAGATTTTTGAAAACCGGCTAGAGCATCATCTAAACTTGAAAAACCAGAAGGCACGCCTCGCAATCCACCCGGTTGTTTATGCAACTCGTCCAGGCGGTCGAAAGACTCGGCTAACGCTGAACGTACCGGAACAAAAGCCTGAGCAAGATTTTGCTGGGTCAAAGAAAACACTTCAGTTTCTGCTCGATCAAGAAGTTCATCGGCGGCAAGAGAGTCATCAAGAGAGGCCTCGACCAATCTTGCTGCCGCCTGCATCAAAGAGCGCTTAACTGCCGCATCCTTAACAATCTTGCCGTAGTGTTCAACGTGTGCAGCAGTCGGAACTCGATTAACTAAATCGGCAAGATACGATGCACCACCAATTTCTTTGAGCCTCTTTTTCCGCCTGAGGCGCTCGGATACCGTTAAAACATCGATCGGCTCTCTCGCTTCGTACAGATCAAGGATTACATCAAAAACAGAAGCATGTTTATCGTCATAAAAATGCTCGGATTTCAAAAACTCGGCAACGTTGACAATCGCATTTTTGTCCAACAGCAACGCTCCTAAAACAGAGACTTCAGCATCTTCCGAATGGGGCGGTATCCGGACTTGGATATTAGCGGCCATAATTAAATTGGCACAGTTTTAACTTCGCCTCTCAAGAACAACTAATTGTTCCTCTTCTGGTAGTTTATCGTGTGTAACAACAAATTTACTACTCCTTGTTGGCTCAACTCCAATTTCCTTTATAAAATCATCAACGCTCGCCAGTCCTTTGAACGTCTTCGGGTCCAAACCGTCTACTTGGTAATGCATCGGGATAACAACTTTTGGTTCAAGAGAAGAAACAACTTCAGATGCACGGGAAGAATCTAACGTGTAAACACCTCCAACCGGTACTAGAACTACGTCTACCGCACCGATCTCCCCTATTTGCTCTCCTGAGAGCTTATGACCTAAATCTCCTAAGTGACAAACAACAACGTTATCAATCTTTATTACAAAAATGGTGTTTGTCCCACGCTGTGCTCCTTGCTTGTCGTCATGAAATGTTGAGATACCAAAAACCGAAACCCCTTTTATCTCATACTCTCCTGGGGAAGAAAGAACCTTGGGCGTACCAGAGACGGCATCAACCTTGCTATGATCTTTATGTTCATGAGAAACCGTCACAATATCGGCCTCCGTTTTAGGAAATTTGATTCCGATCATCCCCGAATCATAAGGGTCTGTTACGACAGAAACTTCTTTACCTTTAATGCGAAAAGAGGAATGACCAAGCCAAACGATCTCCATATCGTGTGCAGTTTAACACGACACCTTTTGGTTGACAAGATACCGCAAAGAACAACTCAGGTTGAAAACTGGCACAAAATAAGCTATATTACCTGGGAATGCGTAAGGAAGTCCTCATCGCAATAATAATAGGAGTTGGTCTAGGGTCAGCCGTCGCCTTCGGAATCTGGCGGGCTAATCTTGTCCTCAGTCCACAAAACGGCCAAGAACAAAACCAGCAAGCATCCCCCTCTCCAACCGATGATATAATAACTAGTTCACAATTGGTTGTTACTCAACCAGAAAATAACGTCGTTATTTCCAAAGATGAAGTGGAGGTTCAAGGAAACGCCTCACCAGAATCAACCATTGTCATTCTGGCAAACTCTGGCGAAATTATATTGGAGGCAGAAGCGGATGGAAATTTTAAAGAAACGGTGGGGCTTGAAGGTGGAGCCAACGAGATTACAGTTGTCGCATACGACAAAGAAGGTAACGAGTCGAGACAGACAATAACAGTTGTTTATTCGACTGAATTTGCGGAGGAAGGAGAAGAAGAATAATGAAAAACTCAAAGGTCAAAACTCAAAACTTTTTGCTCTTCAGTCTTACTTTTGCCTTTTGTCTTTTAACTTTTAACTTTGCAGTTTCAGCGCAGGAAGCAACGGGACCTGCTGAAACTCCAATCACAGATTCTGTCAGAGATAAAGTGCGCAAAACAATTGAAAATCTCGTTCGAAAGCCAAAAGCAGTAGTGGGAAATCTTACAGACATCAGCGATTCTACACTTCAGATCGAATCAAAAGATGCCAAAACATTTATGGTTGCAACTACTGAGGATACCGTCTACTTGAGAATAACAAATGACAAAAGATCAGAGATTGAATTTGAAGACCTAGTTTTACTAGATTTTGTTATTGCGATGGGTCACAGAAACGGGAACGATGTGTTAGAGGCGGTTCGAGTTGTAACATATGACAAAAGCCCAATCAGTGTTGGTAGCGCAATTTACGGGACTGTACAAGAGGTGGGGAAAACTACTCTCACTGTAAAGCACCCTAAGAAAAATACTACTTGGACGGTTAAGCTGGCAAAAAAGGCGACGATAACAGCAAAGGGCGAAGAAGGCATAGACGAGATTGACCTTTCCGACATCGAGGATGGCGACAGCATCATCGCGGCAGGTAGCTTAGACAAAGATGATGAAACAATTCTTAGCGCCCGAAAAATCCATGTGATTCCAGGAAATTTCCCTTCCCCAACCCCGCAAGCTGAATAATTTGACTTGAACCACAATCCTGATAGAATGTAGTTAGTATCATGAAAGTAAAGCTTATTCAGGCACGAAATCATCATCAACCAGCCTAAAAGTTGGTTGGTTTTTTGTGTGTAAAAATAAGCAAGTAACCAGCCAACCGGCTGGTTTTTTTGTGACAAAAAGAATACTATGAATTTAGTGGACAAAATAAAAGTACAAACTCTGAAAGGCTTTCGGGACTTCTTGCCTGAACAGGCACGAAAGCGCCAGTATGTTATTAACACCTTGAGGGGGGTATTTGAATCCTATGGCTTTGAGCCCCTAGAAACCCCGGCTTTGGAATATGAGGAAGTGCTCACTGGTAAGTATGGTGAGGAGGGCAATAAACTCATGTATCGTTTTACTGATAACGGAGGCAGAAAAGTAGCGTTGAGATACGACCAAACCGTTCCCCTAACCCGCGTGGTGGCACAGTATGGCGACAAGCTGCCCAAGCCATTTAAAAGGTATCAAATTCAACCTGTATGGAGAGCAGAAAATCCCCAAAAAGGTCGATATCGAGAGTTTTTGCAGTGTGATATTGACACTGTTGGCACAAAGTCTCTTTTGGCGGACGCCGAAATAATTGCTTGTACAGTCGGGGCGGTCAGGAAGCTCGGAATTAAATCAGCAAAAATGCAAATTAATGATCGAGCAGTATTTGAGAACCTAAAACCAGAGTTTGTGTCTGCAATTGACAAACTCGAAAAGATAGGAAAAGAAGGAGTTGTCAAAGAACTAGTAGCAAAAGGTATGAATGACGCGCAAAAGTATGTTGATTCGCTAACCCAGGAAAAACCAAGTAAGAATGTTCTTGCTGTATTCAAAATGTTGAAAGATATGGGACTCACCGAAGGTGTTGATTTTGAATTCAAGCCTAGTTTGGCACGTGGCATGGATTACTATACTGGAGTAATCTTTGAGCTGGTGGATTCTGAAAACCCTTCTCTTTCATTTGCCGGAGGTGGCCGCTATGATAACCTAATCGGCATGTTCTCTAAACAATCCGTTCCTGCTGTGGGGATAGGATTCGGCTTTGATCGCTTGGTTGAAACGCTGGAAGAAAAAAAGTTGTTTCCGAAAGATCTAGTTTCCACCAAGGTGATTGTTACTATTTTCAGTCCAGATCTTACAAATCAATCGATTAAAGTAGCATCCCAGCTAAGAGATGCTGGAATCAACACTGAACTTTATTCGGATGAAGCAAAGCTAGATAAACAACTAAAGTATGCGAACAAACAAGGTATTCCGTGGGTCCTTGTAATTGGACCAGAAGAATCCAAAAATGATGTAGTGAAGCTCAAAAATATGGAAACAAGAAAAGAAGAATCTCTATCAGTCACAGCTCTTATAAAGAAACTTAAATGAGCACTCGCCTAACTGCCTATATCCTACTTCTCCTCTCCTCCATTATTTGGGGTGCATCTGGGCCGATTATTAAATTCACTTTAGATTTTACAACACCATTTAATTTTCTCTTTTGGAGATTTCTACTTGTGGCAGTAGTCGCCACCCCAATTTTTTTGTGGTACATCAAACGTCACCCAATAAAGACTCAGTGGTTGCCTAAAATAATCTTTTTGGGTTTTTTGGCAACAACAATTAACCTAAGTCTAGTTTTCTTTGGGTTCGAACGAACGTCCGCTATTCAAGGAACTCTACTTGCCTCGATTGCCCCAATATTTGTAGTTACAGGAGGTATTATTTTTCTAAAAGAAAAAGTCACTAGGCGTGAGCAAATTGGAATCTCCCTCGCTTTCTTGGGCACTATATTCATAGTACTTGAACCACTTTTGCAACAAGGAGTATTCATAACAAACGATATGGTTTTAGGAAACTTTCTTCTGATTCTGGCGAACCTTTCTTGGATGGTCTTCGTGCTTCTTTCCAAAAATTGGTTTGAAGAAGGAATTAAACCCTTTCATATTGTCTTTATCTCTTTCCTCGTAGGGTTAGTCAGTTTCTTCCCTCTATCAATTATTGAAAGCTCTTCTCTCCCCTCAATAGCCAACGTTGCTCCATCAGGGATACTTGGCATTGCCTTCATGGCCATATTTGCAGGTTTGATTGCTTACACTGCATATGAGGTGGCGCTTGCACGAATTGAAGCATCAGAGGCAACAGTCTTCCATTACCTCCTTCCCATTTGGGCAGCCCCCTTGGCAGTCTTGTGGCTTGGGGAAATTATTACTCCTACATTCTTGATTGGGGCATTAATTATTGCAATTGGGGTGGTCATTGCAGAATACCGCAAAGGCTTACTAACTGGAATAAGAAGCCACCACCTTGCCCATCACAAATAATTACGCCGTGCTTGGAGCTGAGGCCGGACTTGAAGCGTTGGATGCACCTGACTCAAGCTTACGGTAGACATGAGCGAGAGCAATACCAGTAAGAGGTATTGTAACAAGTAAACCTATTCCTAGGGCGAGGAAACCAACAAAATTTATTCCTATAAACATAAGCCACAGCAAGATAAGATTAAAGAAAGAGCCGCGTGTTGCTCCCCAGCTTTTCCGTATTGCCTCGAAGGGACCAACGCCTTTATCAACGACAAAGTAAGGAGCAAATTGTAACCTAGTAGAAAAAATAATTCCAGGAATTATCAATAGCACAAAACCGAAAAAGACAATGATTCCGAGCAAGATAGAAGTAAAAGCATATTTTATGAACAATTTGTAGTTCGTAAATAGCTCATCGAATTCAGCAGTACCCGTATCGGCAAAACTCAATAAAATTTTTAGAAGACCAATCGCAAGAAGCGTGCTTATTCCCCAGGAGAGCAGCGATGCGATACCATTACTGCCCGCATCAAAATCCCCGCCGCTGTTAAAATTAAAACTGGCGAAACCCCCGGCAATAGAATAAGCCACAACAGGTATCAGCCAAACCATCAGAAACACAGGAATCAGCATCCAAATGTGCGCTTTTATTGTCTTCCAACCAAACGCGACTGCCTCGGTTTTAGAAAACTTTTGCATGTATCCCAGTCTATACCCAATTGTGTAGCGGTGTCAATAATTGGTCAAAAAGGCTAGTTTTTGCCTAAAGTAGGCATTTTTGTGTATAATATGCTCAATAACATCCTCCGCAGACCAAAGGTCTGCGGTTTCACCCCTGAGGGAGGATGATATGTCAGGTTCAATTCCTCCACGGATTTTAATCCGTGGTATCCTTGAAACTATCATGAAAGCAAGTATTCATCCAGATTGGCACAGTGATGCAAATGTGATTTGTGCCTGCGGGAACAAATTCACCACAGGATCAACCTTGGCTGAGATCCACGTTGAAGTTTGTAGCAAATGTCACCCGTTCTTTACAGGGAAAATGCGCTATGTTGACACAGCAGGCCGTGTAGATAAATTTAAAGAGAGGGAGCAAGCAGCACAAACAAAATCAGGTTTGTCGAAGAAAAATAGACGTGCAGCCAAGAGAAAGAAGCAAATTGAGGAAGAACGCTCAAGACCAACTTCGCTTGAAGACCTAAAAGGTAGGTAACAAACAACCACTAGTAACTTATCTTTGGAGCTAAATATGGAAAACCAGACAATCTACTTAGAAGTTCGTTCTGCAGCAGGAGGAGACGAGGCAAAAATTTGGGCCTCCGATCTTGCGCGCATGTACTCTCGGTATGCGGCTAAGAAAGGTTGGAAAACTAGCCAAATCGACGAAGGTACAACTAAAATAACAGGCCCTGGAGCATTTGACTCCTTAAAGCACGAATCTGGTGTTCATAGAGTCCAAAGAATCCCTGCAACCGAGAGGCGTGGGAGAGTCCATACATCAACAGCAACCGTTGCTGCAATACCACAAATTTCTGGCACCCAAGTGCAAATAAACCCACAGGATTTGGAATGGCAGTTTTATCGAGCGTCATCCCAGGGCGGGCAGAACGTACAAAAGGTATCAAGTGCAGTACGCTTGATCCATAAACCAACCGGGACAACTGTAACATCCCAGCAAGAGCGATTCCAGGAACAAAATAGGCAAATTGCGCTCGAGCTTTTGCAAGCAAAGTTATACCAAAGGCAGGAGGAAGCGAAAAAGGAGCAAATCCAAGGATATAGATCGGCAATAGGTACAGGCGACCGATCTGAAAAAATGCGCACCTATAACTTCCCCCAAAATCGGGTTACAGACCACAGGATTAAAAAGTCCTGGGGAAACTTAGAAACTATCGTTAGTGGGGATCTAGATAAACTTCTTAAAGATTTATCCTCGAAGCTACAAGCATAACTCTGTCCTTCCAAATTTTACAAGTTCGTATTTTCCCGAAGGATGCGCTCGGCCTCCCCCTCGTACTTTGGCGGAACACCATGATAGGACTGCAGAAATGGTTCACTAGATCCTGGTGTAGCCAGTTTAGACCCCCGAGCTACTGGCACACCATGCTTCCTTAGCAGCCTCACAACAAGCCTCATGGGAGAAGGGTGTGACAACTCTGACCTCGTCACTATTGGCTTAAGGGGCACCAACTCACCTCTTGTCAGCAAGTGGCGTGTAAGACTGAAACCACCTTTATTTAGAATTCTTTGTATTCTGTCGCGCGATTCCGTTTTGAGCAAAGCTGCAGTAAATTCTCTGTTGCGCAAGGCCACTTTCTGCTTTTCGCTCAAATGCTGAGAGTTTAGTCTCTCTTGTATCTTGTGTGTTCGTTTCCATCCATGCGTTTTACCAGGTAATACTTTGTCTTTTTCAAAATCAGCTCTCACTTCTGCGGGTGTTTTATCCCAAAGAAGTGACATAACAGATCCTACTCTGCGTTGAATGGCTTGCTTGCTCCGGTTATATTTCTCCCCAATATCTTCAAAATCAACAGGCGTAAAATAATATATCACTGCAAGGTCGAAGTTTAACACTGTCGTCTTTGCTAGTTTTTCAGGCATACTTCCCAGGACCTTCTGATGGATATCAAGTTTGGCAATCCTTTGAAGAAATCTAGCAGCTTCTGGGTTAGTGGGCAGAGATAAAGGAATATCTTTCTTTGCAGTTGGAGAAATATCCTGTATCCGTCGCTCTGCCAAAGCCATACCTCTAATTTTAGCAGAAAACAGCAACTTATAGGTTGCTGAAAGAATTACTATTCCGCCTTGGTGAGGGTTGCAGAAAGAGCCATAGTTTCACCATCGCGCCAAACTTCAATTGCAACAACGTCCCCTACTTTATGCTTGTTAACCAAAACAGCAAGTCCTCCTGCCTCTTCGAAAACAGCTTTTCCAGCAAACTTTGTGATCACATCCCCAACCTTAATTCCTGCGTTATCTGCTGCCGAACCTTTTACTATGTCAGCTACATAAACCCCTTGTGGAATCTCGTTGGCAATCGCTGCCTTTTCTGAAATCACTTGGTATTGGATGCCAAAAAACGGTCGTACAAACTCACCAGTTGCCCGAAACTGATCGATCGAGGTATTTAATATATTTGCAGGAATCGCAAATCCTATGTTTTCGGCACCGGAGGCAACGGCAACATTAACACCAATAACTTGACCGCTACTATTTAGAAGTGGACCGCCTGAGTTGCCAGGGTTAATAGCAGCATCTGTTTGAATAACGTTGTCCAAGCGCTCAACATATCCCTCAAATGGACTACCGGTCGTAATTCCGCGTCCAAGTCCAGAAATTACCCCTGTTGTTACAGTGTGTCTAAACTCACCGAGTGCTGTACCTATTGCAACCACAAACTGCCCAACTTTCAGCTTGTCTGAATCACCAAGCGACACAACAGGCAAGCCGCTTGCATCCACTTTGATGAGCGCAAGGTCGTTTGAAGGATCCCTATAAATGTTCACAACATCGTATTCTTGGTCGTCCTTTGTAATAACCTTGTATTTAACTCCAGATGCCGAAACGACATGTTTATTAGTTACTATCAACCCGTCGGAGGCGACAATAAACCCTGTTGCCAAATCCTGTTCTCCTCCTTGTTCCCGTACGTCAAACCCGCCAAAAGGCGAAAACTCTAAAACTTTCCTTTTTGGAATAACTTGAGAGATAGTAACAACGGCTGGCGAAACCCTCTCGGTAACCTCAATAACAGCTGATTCCTCCCTAATTAGCTCGCGTACTGCAACTTCTCGAGTGACAGTAGACGTATTTGGCGGTAAAAAGTAGTCAAGGGGTCTTATCCCAAAAAGACGATCAGCAACTGCACCGCCGAGGACAGCTACAATCGCAACAACGCTTGCCGCGATAGTAATTAATAGATTCCGAGGAGTCATATTTATCTATTTTATAGTAGCTTTATTGCTTCAAGTAGCTGTTCATCTTCTTCTGTTGCCGGATCATCCTCAATTGCAATATCAGGTTCCAACCCTTCACTATTGATCCAATTCCCTTCAGGTGTTAACCAACGAGCCGTAGTAATATGCAAACCCGAGGAATCCAGCTCTTGTGCTTCTTGGATTGTTCCCTTGCCAAAAGTTGTTTCACCAACAACTTTTGCCCGACTATGGTCTTTAAGAGCTCCAGCGACTATTTCTGAGGCAGATGCACTACCTCCATTCACAAGTACAACTAAAGGAATATCTCCCAACCGCGCCGCGCCTGACAATTTAAACTCTTGTCTGTTTCCTTTGCCGTCCTCTTGAATAACTGATACTCCTCTTTTGACAAACTCAGATGCAACAAATACCGCACCGTTCAAGTAGCCACCAGGATTATTTCTAAGATCTAAAACCACTCCTTTTGATTTTTTATTTTTAATGTCAAACACTGCGCTATCCCATTCACCATTAGTCTGGTCACCAAAACGCAGGAGTTTTAAATGTGCTATTTCATTACTCGCTCCCTCAAAAGAAAGTATGATAGATGGTACATCAATCTTTGATCTTACAATTTCTATTTCAAAAGGTTGATCAACACCCTCACGAGTCACAACTAGAATTACAGGAGTCCCTGCCGGTCCACGAATGATCTTTACTGCGTCCGGAAGACTCATCCCGCCAGTGCCCATTTCAATATCTTTATTTTTGTCTTTTATTCCGATTATGAAGTCGCCGCCCTCAACCCCAGCTTCTTTAGCGGGTGTTCCGTCAAGCGGTGAGATTACTGCAAGTTGACTCCCTTTAAAGCCAATTTGGATACCAACTCCTTCAAACTGCCCACCCAAGTCTTCCTTAGTACGTTTCTGCTCGTCCGGGGGCAAAAATACAGTGTACGGATCTTCTAGAGAGGCAACCATACCTTTGATTGCACCAAGCACCATCTCTTGAGAACTAACTTTTGATTTATCGAAGTATTTAGACTCGAGGGTGTCCCAAACTTCCCAAAAAAGTTCAAAGTCTACATCGCTACGATCTTGTGGAGTACTGCGGTCGACAACTTTGACACCAATCCCTTCCCGTTTTATCTCAAAATCCCGGTGTCCGAACCACCACCCAAACGCAAAGGAAGCAACTACTAGAGAAAGAGCGATAGCGGTAATTCTTATCCTAGGCAGAGTAAGTTTCATATATTAACCAGTTTTTACTACGAATGGTAAAAGGGCTAAATGTCTTGCGCGTTTAATCTCGTGGGTTAAAACTCGTTGGTGTTTACTACATATTCCGCTTCTTGACCGTCCTACAATCTTACCTCTATCTGTTGTAAACCGAGACAAAGCCTCCCACTCTTTGTAAGAAGGTGGCGATTCTTTACAAAAGACACAGAACCTTGGTCTCATTATAGAACGAGGTCTCTGCGACAATGTGTCAGTCCGTTCTCTTCTGTTTTTCTTGTTATTAGCCATAAATTCAACTAAATCGGCAAACTGCTGTGTTCAAGATCCCAGTCCTAAAAAGGTATGTCCTCTTCCCCTTTTTTACTCTTACCCGGCCCCTTGTCGTCAGCACTCTTTCCTTTATCCTCCGTTGCTTCTGGTACCTCCTGTTTTGGGCTTACCGAAGGTGAATCTTGAGAATTCTTACCTTGACTACTTATACCAAGATCAGCTGGTACATCTAGCTCCGTCTCGCGGGCTGGTGCACCTCCAAGAAAAATAACCTCGTTGGATATAATCTCGGTTGTTCGACGTTTCGTCCCGTCTTGGGCGTCCCATTCTCGAGTCGATAGCCGACCTTCAACGTAAACCTGTTTTCCTTTATTTAAAAACTCGGCAACTATCTCGGCTAATCGATTCCAGGCAACAATGGTGTGGAATTCTGTTTCCTCCCTTTTTCCGCCTTCTTCAGTTGACCAAGATCTGTTTGTTGCCAAACCAAATGTGCAAACCGCAGTTCCCTGAGGTGTGTACCTCAACTCCGGATCCCTAGTTAGATTTCCTATTAATAAAACCTTGTTCAGCGAACGTGTTGCCAATCCTTCTCACCGCCTTTCGTAAAATACCAATTTATATTTTATCAGATTTCTTACTTTCCTTTTTGTCACCTTTGACTTTTGAACTTTGAGTTTTAACCTTTACTATCAAGTGTCTCAAAAACTCCTCTTTTGTTTGTAAGAAACGGTCAAAGGTACTAACTTTTTCCCGAGGCAAAGAAATGCCAAGGAAAAAATATATCCCTTGGGCATGCTTTTTAATAGGATATGCCAAATCCCTTTTCCCCCATTTTTCAATCTTTTGTGCCTTTCCTCCAGCTCCTTTGACTTCTTTTTCAACACTTGTTGTAATTTCTTTCTGTTTGGCCTCTGCCAAGTCAGGTGCTAGCACAAAAGTTAGTTCATAATCTTGCATACAGGCGTTGAGTTTATCACATGCCCCACGCCTAAAACAAGCCTCGATTACTAGGTTCCCACCTTAAAATCTATAACATCCCCATCCTGCACAATGTAGTCTCGTCCCTCGAGTCGCGCTTTACCCGCTTCTCGCGCACCTTTCCAACCACCATTGGCCACAAAGTCCTCAAAGGTCACAACTTCTGCCTTGATAAATTTATCCATAAAATCCGTATGTATCTCCCCACTTGCACTGAGGGCTGTGGAACCAACCCGAATAGTCCATGCACGAACTTCCTTTTCACCAGCAGTCAAAAAAGTAATAAGCCCAAGCGTCGCAAAAGCTTTTTTTGCCAAACGCTCAAGCCCGGACTCTTTTGCTCCTAAGTCGGAAAGATATTCTTTTTGCTCGCCTTCCGAAAGACTAGCCAGCTCTGCCTCAGTTTTTGCAGAAATTACAACTATCTGGTCCTTGCCAACATTCAACTCGTCTGCATACTTTTCGGCAAGAGTGGAAGACGTTCCTAAATCTCCTTCATCAACATTCAAAACAACTAAAATAGGTTTCTTGCTAAAAAACGGCAAATCGTCAGGGGCAACACCTTTATTTTTTTCCTTAACCTTTTCGACCATCTCGTAATCTGCTAAGTCGAGTTCTGTTTTAACAATTTCAAAATCACTTTTTGGGTCAACTGAACCTTCGCGGATAGTATCCTCATCGGAAAATGCGCGTACAACATGACATATTGCGTCTACTTCGCGAATGTGGCTCAAAAACTTATTCCCCAACCCCTCACCCTTGTGTGCCCCAGCTATTAAACCTGCAATATCCACAAACTGAATTGTCGCAGGAATAACCGGCGGATTGTGGTCCATACTCTCTGACTCTTTCACCACCCGTGCCAGCTCGTGCAATCTTGCATCATGAACAGGGACTACTCCAATATTCGGTTCAATTGTTGCAAAGGGGAAATTAGCAACATATGCCTGTTGCTTTTTCAAAAGAGCATTAAAAAGCGTGCTCTTACCCACATTGGGCAATCCAACTATTCCTACCGAAAGCTTTGACATGAAGTGATTATACTATTTTTACGTAGCTACCAGGGGTAAATTATCTTGTCAAAGTTGGTCCAGCAATTTTTTCATCTTAATTGAAGCTACCCCAATTACTTTATCTGCTCCGCCATAATAGATTATCAAGTCTCCACCCTTTACTACCGCGCCACAACTAAAAATCGTTGAACGCCGAAGACCTGCTATTTCATAATCTTTTTCTGGTTGGATTAAGGGATACTCAAGCTTGGAAATAATTTTATCTGGGTGCTCTGCATCAAGCAACATGGCTCCCAATCTGTACATGTCGTCTTTTAGTGAAAGTGCATGGAAAATAAGTAGCCAGCCCTTTTCAGTTTTTATCGGCGGCCCTGCAATTCCTACTTTCCTACTGTCCCAACCATGTTTTTCAGGGCACAAAATCATCTTTCCACCTAAATATTTATTTTCAAAATTGAGATCATCCACGAGATCTAGCCAAACACACCCACCGATACGATGAAATAGCGCATATTTTCCTCTGATTTTTTCTGGGAAAATACAGCCATTTTTGTCATTTCTTTTTGTGTCTGTAACTATAAATGGCTTTTCCCAATTCCACTTTTGATCCTTAAAATCATCAACTGATATAGAAGTTAATGCAATTCCAGTTCTCCCCACGCCACTATATGCCGTGTAGCACATATACAATTTATTCTCTTCTTCAAATAAAGTTAATCTCGCATCTTCACAGCCAGAATAAGCATTTGGCTTGGCTTTCATTTCAAATTTTTCTCGAGGGGAATATATTGGCTTATCAAATTTTTCATCAATTCTGTAGCCGTCTTTGCTAGTCGCATACCCAATGGTCGAAGTGTTGTCTTCTGAAAGGGCTCTATATAGTATGTGAACTTTTTCATTGAGCACTACAGCAGTTGGGTTAAATGTGGATTGCGCTTCCCAAGCATTCTCTTTATTGGGAGTTATTATTGGATTTTTATCATAACGCATTAGTTTCAATTCTGGTTTTCCAAATTTTTTATCAAAGTCCCCTAATAGGTCAGAAAGCAGAGCTTCTGCCACACAAGTCACTGTATCTGCTGCACCATAATAAACTTTCAACGTGTCACCATCTACATAAGTGGATGTGGGGAAAACAATGTTATTGATCATTCCATGCAATTCATATTCCTCAACTGGAGCAAGAAGAGCTGTTTCATTATTGGCAATTATTTTTGTAGGATCATCTATATCAAGAAGAGCAGTTTTAATTTCAAACTTAGCTGGCGGCGCGAAGTAGTTGCGGATATAGCTATAAACCATCAGCCAACCTTTTTTGGTCTTGAATGGAACTGCCCCCACTTCCACATGATCTTCTTTGCGCCTAGATAGTTCTAGCTTATATTTATCTCGCTCTTCATACCATTTTTTCCAAAGATCTTGATTTGATATGTCGCCTAATTTATCAAAATAACAAATTGCAATATCAGAAGGCGGATTATCTGTATTGACTGACAACATCACAGCGTATTTTCCGTTTATCTTTTCTGGAAAAAGCACCATAGCCTTAGCATTAAAAGGTGTTATTAGATATTTTTTATCTACTGTTTTGAAGTCTCTGGTTATGGCGAGTGCACTTCTTATGCCACTTGCTGTGTGCGGATAATCAGAAAGAGCAGTGTAAAAAATATAATACGTGTCCCCAATTTTGGTTACTCGTGGATCTTCACAGCCAAACTGTTCCCATTCATTTTCTGGCGTGACAAACTGCCGGCGATCATAAAATCTATAACCATCCGCACTTCGCGCGTAGCAAATTGTAGAAAGTTCTAGCTCTTTTCCGTAATAACGAACCTTGTTTGAAATTGCACGATACAACATATGAAAATCGCTGTCTTTTACAATTGATGGATTAAATGTTGCCTTTGCTTCCCACTGCACACTTTCGTTTGGGGTAAGAATGGGATTCCCATGATAACGCTTCAATAAGGTTCTCATGTTATGTTTAACTGCGCCGACCCTGTTGCTTTTAGCTGATTAAGGAAAGTTGGTAAATATACATAAGCGACATTTACATTAGTATCTGAGCCACCGTAATAAATAAATAGCATATCACCAACGATAGCTGATCCACAAGAAAATACCACTCCCGGCTTATATCCATTGTTTTCATAGTATCTGTCAGGTTCAATTAGTGGCTTTTTTGCTCGGCAAAGAATTTTTTCAGGCTTATCATAATCAAGAAGCATTATTCCAATTTTGTATCTACCATAATCCTTCACATCCATTGCGTGATAAAAAACAAGCCAACCATCATCTGTCGCAATTGGCGGAGGGCCTGGACCCCTCAAAAAACTATCCCAACAGTTGACGCGTTCTGTTGTGCTGAAATGACTCTCTATATAGGCACCATCTTCAAACTCCAAATCATCGAGATAATCAATTTGAACTCTAGGTGTAATACTATGAAGAATTGCGTATTTGCCGTTTATCTTTTCTGGAAATATTACCCAATTTTTATGCGCTTCCCCTGGTTTTGATATTATTTTCGGATCTGCCCACTTATCCCAATTTTTATTAAGAAAATCACTTTGATCGATCGAAGTGAGCGCCAGCTTAGGAGCACTCCTCCCATCATAAGCTACATAAACGACATAATATTTATCACCGATTTTAGTTAATCTCGGGTCTTCACACCCCCCACCTCCACCACCTCCTGAAAAATGCTGAAGTGAGCAATAATTCCCAGTATTTAGCTCGAAATGATTTCTTGGCAGATAAATTGGAGATTCGCGATTTTCAAAATTCACCCCGTCTTCACTATTTGAGTAACCCCAAACAGAAGTGCCACTATCACCAACCGCGCGGTAAACCAAATGCACTTTCCCTTCATCATAAACTGCTGTCGGGTTAAAAACAGCTATGCTTTCCCATTCATCATCGCCCTTGGGCTCCAAAAGTGGGTTCCCGCCATGTTTATTTAGTTGTGGATGGAAATTTAATTCTGTGTGTAATGCAAGCACTCTTGCAAAATTCAAATGCGTTATGGCATAAATATCACTCTCCACTTCCCAATACGAAATAATTTTATCTCCGAGCTTCACGGTGCCCAAACTTTCCACTTTTTTCCCAAGCCATTGATTAGTTCTTTTCCACAAAGTACGCCCCTGTTTCCAGCCTTCCATTTTAACTCGCAATTCAAGAGCATCCGGACCATTTACTACCGAAACGACTAAATTTTCCCCATCTTGAGTTACGGGTTTCTTTTGCTCTTCCCAAGCAATTAAGTCTTTACTGCTTGCACTAAAGGGGATGTATTTATCATTAATTTTTTTTAGATAATTAATAAAATACAAATTTCCTTTCTTAAAGGCTATATAATTTTTTGTTTTACTAATATCAATTGGTTTTTTATTTTTTACAATTACAGAAGATTTAGAATAAGGATTAAATTCACAACCGTCAGAAGAGTAATCTACACTAAAACTATTGTTGTCAGGCAGTCTTTTGAAAAGAAAGACTTTTTCATCTACTTCCAAAACACCGAGTCCAAGAACCGGCATACATTCATTATAAACAGAAATTATTAAGAATAAAACAAATTTACTTAACCAATCTTATTTTCCTGAAAAATTGTGTCCCCAGCTTGTCTCTCCAATATCTCAGGATAATACCTTGGTGCAGGTATTATGATGGTGAACTGGAAAGGTATTTTCTTTTCTTCGAAAAATGTTGTTTTTGGTTCTATCTGATTGTTTGAGGCTGGAGTTAGAGTCTCGGGCTGACCATCCCTACCGATAGGCTCATGGGTGAATTGTAGCAGAAAAGAAGAAATACGCGATTAATTTCTTAGTTAATCAATGTGTTAATTACGTAATTAACTCTGGAGTTAACTCGGTGGTTCTCGAGGTGTGAAGTCGAATGGTTATTCTCCACCTGGTGCGAAAGTTATTAATTTAAGAATTTCTTTTGGACTGCGTGTCGCGTCGATAAACTCAATTCCCAAACTTTTAGCTTTCTGCTCTAATCCTTGGCCCCACTCTACAGCAATTTCTCGCTGATATTCTGTATTCCCCATTGAATTCTCTCGTGACTCATGCGCTAATCTTTCTTTTTGGAGTTCGGGATTAATCTTCAAGAAAAATACCTTATCAAATAACTTTAACATGTCAAAAAGATTTCCAGACGACCCAAACATATAAACATCAGGATTTTTGCTTAAATAACTTTGTAGAAACTTTTTATCCCAAAGGAACGAATTGTTGTCCAGAAATTCCTTGTCTAAACCCTCTTGATGAGCAATTTTGTTTCCCTCCCCATCATACCAAGAAGATAAACCCTCTATTAAATCTGAATCAACCGCATTGATGCCTAATTTTCTTAATTCAGACGAAATATAAGTTTTTCCCTTCTTTAATTAATTCCTTACTTCCCAAAGCCTGGGATAGCGATCCCACCCGTATTACACAATATATATATCTTGCCTGTAGTCGCTTTCGCCCACCAGCTCGCACTTTCCTTGAAGTACCCTCTCAAATGGAAGACACGAGGGGCATCCATCCCCCTTTGAACAATTAAAGTGACCAAGTTTCCGCGCTAGGGCGACTTTTTTGGCTATTTCTAAAACACGGTCTTTTGCTTCACCCAAGCTCGGAAGCGTTACTCGCTTTGGTGTATCTTCCCGATCCAAGTACCAATAACTGGCTCCTGCAACTTTTCTTTTTTGACAATTTGTTGCAAGCAAAAGATATATAGGAAGCTGTAGGGAATCGGGGTCCTCATCTGCCTTACCTGTCTTAAAATCTACAATATGTACGCTATCTCCTTCCGGGATATATTCAAGCCAGTCAATTTTCCCACATAAAATAAGATTGTCTTCCTCTGAAAACCAAAAATAGGGAAGCTCTTGGTTGATTTTTACAGCTTTGTTCAAAATAATCCCGGGATTTTTTATTACCCTTTTTATCATCTCCTCACCCCTCCCTTTGTATACATTCTCCTCCTCCTTGTCTTTAAAACCCCCGAGCTTTCCAGAAACTTTTTCCCAAGCAGCCTTATACTTGTCAAGAAGCGGCTCTTTTAAGCGTTCTTCAACCGGTAATGTCGATAAAGACTCAATAACCTCGTGTACCACCTGTCCCAAAGCCAAGGGCGGCTGCATTATGGTCACTTTGTGCCCTGTTTTTGGATCTTTATATACATTGCGTAGAAAATACATGCGCGGGCAACGTAAATAGTCCATCATCGAGGAGTGCGAAACCCATATGGCTGAAAATTTATCACGAAGCATGAGATATAAACCTTAAGATCTGGAAGTCTTCTTAACAAAACCCTCAAAGGCACGTAGCACCTCAAGTGGGGTGACAAAAACAATAGTATTGTTTTTGTCAGCAGACAACTCATTTAATGTTTGAAGCGTCCTAATATGAAGACCCCCTGACGTCTTTGATAATTTAGAAGCCGCATCTGAAAGATTTTTTGCTGCTGCCTTTTCTCCCTCTGC
>NZCP01000030.1 GCA_002686465.1 Candidatus Woesebacteria bacterium
AACGTCTCGCCAGCCGATGTCGGTTCTGTAGTGTAGGTTGTTTCCTTCTACAAAGATAGTCGACATTGCCTCGTATGCCTTTTGTCGAGCTTCAACAACGTCTTTTCCCTCTCCAACCATGTAGAATAGCCTTCCCCCGTTCGTATAATAATTTCGACCACGCTTTTTAACTCCCGCACTGTAGAATCTAACACCATCCATTTTCAAAACTTCCTCGATACCAAATATTTGTTTTCCGGTGGCGTCGGAATAGTCACCCGGATAGCCCCGAGAGGCACCGGCAACCACAACTCTAGCTTTGTTATCGTTTTTAATTTTGACCTTCCTAATATCACCTTGTGCGGTTGCCATACCTACTTTATAAAGATCATTTAGAAGTCCAGGAAGTATAACTTGTGGTTCTGGATCTCCCCAACGTGCATTGAATTCGATTACATATGGTTTGTCTTGTCGAACTATTCCACCAAGATATAGGATACCTTTGTATGGTCTACCTTCTTTTTTAAGACCAGAGACTGCCTTCGAGAAGATTGCATGTACTCCTTTTGGATTTTAGGTGTTAAAAGGCGCGGTGGAGTACTACAACCCATTCCCCCTGTATTCTCACCGATGTCGAAATTGCAAGTCCTCTTATGATCTTGTGCACTTCCTATAATTTTAAAATTGTTTCCATCTACCAATACAAAGGTTGAAAATTCTTCACCCCCGAACCATTTTTCAATCAAGTAGTCTTTTGCAGCATCCTTAAAATTTTTCTTTAATTCGCTAATGCGCTTTATAGCCTCGGCATTATTGTGAGCAGGGAGAACTCCCTTACCCTCAGCAAGACCCGATGCTTTTATGAACCACTTTTGATCTCTCTGTGACCTAATATATTTAACGCCATCTTTTTGGGAGTGGAATGTTTTAAAAAACGGTTGAGGTAACTTATATTTTTTTCCGAACTCACGGGCCCAAACCTTGTCCCATTCAATGCGTCCAGCATTCCGAGTCGGGCCCACAGTAAGAATTCCGTTCTGGATTAACGCATCTGCAAGACCTACCTCGACTGCGTTGTCTTGTGCAACATCAGCAAGAGACACATTTTCTCGTTTGCAAATCTGTAAGATTTCGGCAACACTTGTGGTTTTAAGATGGGGATAAATCCTTACAGGCTTGTTGCTGTTGACCTGCATTAAATCATTTCCAGGGACTGCAATAATTCGATCCACATGTTTACTTTGGGCGTATTTGTCAACTAATACTGAGCCCCGTCCCCCCTTATCTACAACCAAAACCGTTGTTTGTCTTCTCATGATGTGGATATGCTACCATGATACAGGAGGAATTGTTAATGAAAAGAAGAATAATGTCTTTTAAACATGCCTTTGATGGAATATTTTTAGTTTTCAAAAATGAGGCGAACTTCAGGATTGAATTTAGTTTAGGTGTTCTTGCTGTCGTCCTCGGGTTTATACTCAATATTTCTCCTATCGAATGGGCAATAGTACTACTTCTGGTTGCATTTGTTTTATCTGCTGAACTTCTTAACTCGATAATTGAAAAGACTGTGTCTTGTCTCTCTGTAGATAGTGTACGGCATGATACAAAAGATATTGCAGCGGGGTTTGTTCTAATTTTGTCAATTGCTGCGGCTATCATCGGGCTAATCATCTTCCTTCCAAAAATTCTAATTTCCTAAAGGGTATATGCACAAAAAGCTACGTTTTCTTTTTTTATCGGGTGCTTTTCTTTTTCTTTTTTATTTATTCTCGAGATTAGCCAAGCGAGACGTTTTTACCCAATTCGACTTTGATTGGATGGTTAAAATCCAGGACCGTATCCCACAATCGGCAAACAACCTATTTGAATTTTTAGGCATGACCGCGAGGTTTGAAGTTATTGTCCTGGTTCTACTTGTCCTTGTCGTAGTTCTTACATTAAAACGTAAATTTTTCTCTTTTTTAATTTTTATTCCGCTTTTTCTTGCTCATCTTTTTGAAATTTACGGTAAGAGTGTTTTAAACCACCCCGGCCCTCCAATGCATTTTTTGCGCGATAAAGCACTTGATATCTTTCCAAAGTGGTATGCTCACCCAGGTTCGTCTTACCCTTCTGGCCACAGCATGCGCATTGTCTTTCTTGCTCTTATTGTTGGTTTTCTTATTTATGCTTCAAAGAAATTTGATCTTCGTCGGCGAGTTTTAATTTTGTCGCTTATTGCTTTTTACGCAATCGTGGTACTTTTGAGCCGGATGGTTTTAGGTGAGCACTGGCCGACTGATGTGATTGGGGGAACATTACTAGGACTTGCGTTTGGCTTCCTCGCGCTTGTTTTCTTGCGTTAGTCTAATTCTACTCTACTCCAAGGAGCTCAACTTCGAATACCAAGGTTGCCCCTGGAGGAATAAGGTTACCGGCTTCCTGGTCTCCATAGGCAAGGTCGGACGGTATGGTTAACTTCCTCTTTCCGCCAATCTTCATTCCAGAAACTCCCATATCCCAGCCTTTAATAACTTCTCCGGCACCAAGAGTAAAGGAAAAGGGGATTCCACGATCATAGGAGCTATCAAACTTTGTGCCGTCAGTCAGGGTCCCAAGGTAATTAACTGATACTTTTGCGCCACTGGTTGCCTCAGTACCTTCCCCAAGTACTAAGTCTTCAACTTTTAATTCATTTGTCATAGCTGTGTCATTTGTTGGCAACGGGCTTTGGGTATCTGGGATCAAGACTTCTTCACTGTCTGTCATCTTATCAGTTGTGTTTATGTTAGACAAGTTGCTTGTTTTTCCGCCAATACCCTCGTCGGTAACTAACTTTTCACTATCGGAAATCCTTGGCCTTTGCTCCTCAGCCGATTCCCCTTCAACCGCACTTGTTTCCTCTTTTATGTCTTTTGGCAAAAGAACGGCAATTCCTACTAAAAACATTAATATTATAAATGCTAAAAAGGGCTTACTAGTAGTATTTTGTGTTTGCTCACCTTCCATATTTACTTACATGGTAATGGCAGGAGCATATGTTATATCACAAGTTTGAGAACCAGCCAGATTGTATGATATTTCCGTCTGGCGCTCCATGATATCAGCTGGATAAACTCCTGTAAAGCAGGAAGTAGAGAAAACATTTTCTGGAAGACCTGTAGAACGAAGCATGCCTTTGTAAGAGAGGTAATTGACAGAATCCGCTCCTACATATTTTGGAATGTCTTTTATTTGCATGCCGGCAGCGATTAAGTCTTTTTGATTCGGGGTGTTTATGCCATAGAAATCTGGGAAGCGAACAGGAGGAGAGCTAACACATAAATGGACCCTTTTTGCACCGGCTTTGCGGATGATATCAACAAGCCGTTTTGAGGTTGTCCCGCGAACAATAGAATCATCAATGACAACAACACGTTTCCCTTTAATAACGTTTTCGATCGGATTTAGCTTAAGTTCAACATCAAATTCCCGAAGCCTACGCCCCGGGCGGATAAACGTTCTGTGTATATAACGATTCTTAATTAATCCATGATCAAAACGAGTCCCCGATTGCTCAGCATATCCTAGTGCGGCAGGAATTGCAGAGTCGGGAACAGGAATAACGACGTCTGCTTTAATTGGATGCTCACGCGCCAAGTTGAAACCAAGATTACGACGAACTTCATTAACCCTTTTTCCTAGAAGGATACTGTCTGGTCGTGCGAAATAGACAAACTCAAAAATATCTAACTTTTGATTACTTTTTCGAAGTTGTCTAGAAGTTTTGCCGTTAGGTGTTAGTGTTACCATTTCTCCTGGTCTGATTTCGCGCAAGAAAGTAGCACCAACAGTGTCTAGTGCGCATGTCTCAGATGAGATTACATAACCGCCGTTTAATTGTCCAAGGCAAAGTGGCCTTATCCCAAATTGATCTCGAACCGCAACCATTTTATCTTTTGTCATAAGCAAGAGAGAAAAAACTCCTGTAAAAAGTGGGAAACACTCGCGAACTGCATCTTCTAAATCATAGCCACGCTTTAAATAGTAACTTAGGGCCTCATGCATCATTCCCGAGTCGTTAAGTAAAGAAGTATTAATTTTAACGCCCTTCAAAAAACCCTCAAGCTTTCGCATTGAGGGTAAGTTTCCGTTATGCGCTAGTGCAAGCAGTCCGCGCTTTTTTAAAACGGGTTGACTATGCAGAGGATTGGAACCTTTTGAAGTAGAATAACGATTGTGCCCTATTGCGGAGTGGCCGGGAAGAGATCTAAGGTTTGCATCATTGTATACATGGGCGACCAATCCTTCACCTTTGTGAATGTGTATACGTCTCCCGTCTGAGGAGGCGATACCAGAACTTTCCTGACCGCGATGCTGCAGTGACCAAAGACCGAAGTACACAAGCCTTGCAGCCTCAAGGCCTTTTCCGAAGACGCCGAAGATACCGCACTTTTCTCCCATAGCCCCACTCTGCCGTGATGTCAGGACTTTGCAGAGTCTATACTACAAGTTAGTGGGAAAACACTCAAAAATCAAGAGGCAAATTTTACCAATCTAATGATTTCATAGAAGGAATATGCGTCTTTTGAAGAGCTTCTTGTAGTTGAGGACTGCCTTATCTTAGACTGTTTTTTCTTTAGATGTGGTTTTTTTAACTACCTTCTTAACTTTGACTTTTTTCTTACTTGGTTTCTTTTCAACGCTCGACTCAAGCACTTTGAGAATTCTATCAAGTTTTATGTTTAGAGAACCTACTTGCTCCAATAACTGTTTGTTTGTATTATCTCGTTCTCCAAAATTAGAACCTCCAGAACTTCGCCTGGTTGGTCTTTCTGAACTTCTACCACCTTTCCCTTCAAAACAATTACTACAATATACTGGCTTTTCTCCAGTTGGTCTAAAAGGAACTTCACAAGTTTTTCCACACTCGTTACATACCGCCTTGTGCATTTCCCTGCGCTCAGAGTCACGCCCACGATAGCCGCCCCCTCCTCTATAATTTCCTCCGCCTGATCCACTATTTCGATTGTAACCACTCATAATTTGTTTAGCTCCTACCTAATTATACTCTTTTTGTTAAACAAACGTATATCATGCTCCACTATCAAGCACACTGTATAAATTTTTTAAACTCCGATCGTCATAAATAGAGGTTTCTATAATTTCTTTTTTCAACTTTTGTAATTTCCTTTTAGCTGCCGCCAACCCACTTTTGTCTGATAAATCATGTTTTGTAAGTAAAATTATTTCCTCTTTCTCAAGCAGGTCTTTGCTAAAGTTTCCTAATTCGTTTCTCACTATTTTATAGTCCTTAAGCGGGTCTGAAGAATCTGAGGAAATGCAATGAAGTAATAATCCCACCCTTTGAATATGTTTTAAAAATCTTATACCCAAACCCTTTCCATGTGAGGCACCTTCAATCAGACCTGGGATGTCTGCAATTATTTTTTCGTTTGGAAGTACTCCAAGATTTGCTGAGAGGGTAGTAAAGTGATAAGCAGCTGTTTTAACTTTTGTATTTGTCAGTTCATTCAGAAGGCTACTTTTCCCTGCACTCGGAAGTCCAATTAAGCCAAAGTCAGCTATAAAACGAAGAGAGATCAATAAGTTTCTTTTTTGCCCCTTCCTTGCAGGGATAGTATTTTTTGGTGTTGTGTTTCTGGATGATCTTAGATCATAATTTCCAATTCCACCTTTCCCCCCTACACAGAGTAATATTTCTTGTCCAACTTTTTCTAGCTCAAAAGTCTCTTTTGTTTCCAGATCCGCAAGGGATGATCCTACTGGAAGTTGTATAAATAAATCATCTGCATTTTTACCAGCTTTTTTATCCTTGTTTCCGGGGACTCCGTCCCCTGCCGCAACTACATCCTTTCCACGAAATTGGCTAAGGAGTGTTAAATCAGAACTTCCGACAATATAAATATCGCCGCCCTTTCCTCCGTTACCTCCATCAGGTCCGGATTTCTCCATTTTTCCGAAGGAAACTTTTCCTTCTCCGCCATCACCAGCTTCGAATGTTACGTCAACTTCATCAACAAACATGACTGAAGTTTAACATTTAAACACAAAGAAAGCCCTTTTTCCCATCAAAAATGTTGTAGGGGGATATTTGGGGTCGTCTAGTGAACGACGTTCGAACCTATTATATCAGTGCTGAGGCGAAAGAAAAAGATATTTTGAGAAGCCTATTACTTACAGAGGAGCATTCATTGTTTTTTACTTAGCTTATTGGCTACTTCTCTAAAGAGAATATCAAAAGCTGCATCCAGCTTTCTTTGTGCTTCTCTTTTTTGCTCTGGAGTCTTTGCAATATTTACAAATTTTACTCTAATTGTTTCCGTCCATTTCATTTTTCAGCGCATTTTAAGCTGTAGCTGTAGGGGTTGTTACCAATTTGTTCAAGCACTAAAGGGCACACAATTCCAGTAAAATTGTCAACTCTTAAAGGAGAAGCCTCACTACGGGGAATATATGTGTAACGGTTAAGCCAGAGGAGCAGTAAAAGCAAGAGGGCAATAACGGCTAAGAGGATTGTCAAAAGGTTTTTTTGCACAGGTTTTATTTTAAAGGAAATTCAGAGGATTATCAAAGGTTAGTGTTTACTTATTAGCTTTTTTGTGTAAACTGGCGTTAATGTCAAGACGCACCCAACCTAAAGAAAGAGAGTATCGCGTACTTTCAGAGACTCCGTCTGATAAACCAAGCGAGTCGTGGGCAGCTTTCACTAATAATTTCTTATTTCGCTTCTTTGAGGGACGGAGTTTCTCTGTATGGTTATTTGTTAGTATAGCCCTGATTGTCCTTTATGCAAGATATGCACAATTTAATGAAAACGCACTTGGGGACCGGCTTGGGCAAATTTCATTGGGCCTTCTAGGTTTACTACTTCTCTATACACTTTACAGAAATTTGGTTTTCAGTAACCCGTTGGGATTAGGAAATAAAATAAGAGCAAAAATTAAACTCTCAGAGAGATATATAGAAAAGGGTTGGTTTGCAGAAACCGTGGGTGGCGAACCAAAAAAACTAAACCTGCCCCTAAATGTCATTAATTTCAGGAGATTACACTCCCGGATTAAAGTAATAAACTCAGGAAGTGGAAGGTGGAGAGCAGGATTTGTTTTTAAGCGCCCAGATGGAACCAGAGAATATATTTTTCATGCGTATCAAGATGATGGAAATTCAGACTTTCGCACTAGGATTCTCGAGAGGCATCCTGGAGTAAAAGATTTTACTGAAAAAGATGTTGATAAGCCCATTGGTGTCAGGGATGTAGGAAATTTTGAGCTTGAGATAGTGAACAAAGACAAGAAATTACATTTTTATGTTGATGGTGTGGCCGTAGGTAGTTATGACGTGCCGCTTGATAGGATTAGCGATGTAATGCTAGCTGCCTGGTCCGATGATAAACCTATCAAAATGTTATTTGAAAACACTGAAGCCTGGATTTAATCGAGTAATTGCGATAGTTTAACCCTTAAGGAGGAGGCAACTTTTGTTACTGTTTTGAGTGTTGGATTTCTTTTTCCACCCTCAATTTCAATAACAGATTTAGGGTCCATTCTGGCGAGTTCTGCTAGAGCTTCTTGTGTAAGGCCTCGTTGTTTTCTAAGCTTTCTTATTCTCTCTCTAAGTTTTTGAGATATTTTCGCCATAAAATGCCTTGCTTGACAGCGTATGGCATAGATGCCAGAATTAACATGGAATATATTCCAGATTTAGGCACGATATTGAAGCTAAAAACATCTTATGGATAAACAAGGCGGTGGAGATTGGTATACCACTGGTGCGCTTATAACAGGAATAATAGTTTTTCTTGTTGTCTGGATTTATGCGATATCTGAATGGGGTTTCCTTGTTGGAGTTGCATTGGGTTGGCTACCAGCTGCAATCGTGGGTTCTATTG
>NZCP01000031.1 GCA_002686465.1 Candidatus Woesebacteria bacterium
ATTTTCTAGTTGCATCTGAAACTACAAGTAGTATTAGAAGAGGTACGGTCCAAACAAACCACTGCGGATGATAATGAGTGAGCCCAAAAAAGCTTAGAAGAACTATCAAGAACCATTGCCATAATGCAATACGATCTGGCTTTTGAAAGCACAACCAAATTAGCAAACCAAAAAGAACAACGAAAATTGGTAAAAATTCCGCCCCGGAAACAGGAATCTTAGCAAAAAGCATTTTGTCTGTCTGTGATGCAACTAAAGCATACTGCCGAAACCCAACCGAGGGCAGGTATGGCGATATTATTGCCAAAAAAGTACCAATTGCAACTGCAAAGATTTTCAACCTTTCACCAAGAGTTTTGCCTCCTTGAAGTACAAGAAACGGGATAAGTAATAACGGAAAAAGCTTGACTCCTCCCCCTACTCCTAAAGAGACTGCAGCCCACAAATACTTCTTTTTGGCAGCCATTACTATGGCCAGCAGAATAAAAAGCGCAATCAGCAGGTCAGATTGTCCCATCATGTAAGATGTGTAAATGGTAATTGGATTGAAAAGCCACACAATCTGTGCCCAAAACCTTTTCTTGTGCTCTCGAAAAAGCTGGCCGATCAATAAAAGACCAACAAGATCAAATATTATATATGGAGACTTTAAGAGAAATAGTAAAAGGGGCAGCTGTGGATCACCATATACTTTATCAAAATCATGAAGTAAGGTTTGGAATAGGTCCCAAGGATAAAAAGAGGACAATATTGTCATAAAAGGGGCCGTACTCAAATACGCAATAGGCGGGTAGTTCAAAATATCATTAGACAAACCTCCTAAGTTAGCATCATAAAAATTAAAAACCATTCCCTCCTGAGAAATAAGATAGCTAGCACGAGCGTATGCCCGTAAGTCAGGATGAAGAGTAACAGACGCCACCAACAAACGAATGGCAATCGCTATAACTAGCCAGGGAATAATTTTCTTCATTAATACCTCCGTATATCAAAAATGACTTTGCTCCCATCTATTTCCAGGCGAAAGGGCATTTCTTTAAGTCCCCGGAGCGCACGTCGAATAGCCTGTCTCTTTGTATCGGGGACAACTAAGAGTAAAAACCCTCCACCTCCAGCACCAGGAATTTTTCCACCTATTGCACCTGCTTCCTTTGCTTTAATGTACAAATCGTCTAGTTCGCTATTGGAAATTTGTGATGCAAGGCTCTTTTTGAGTTTCCATCCCTCATTCATCACCTCGCCAAGTTTGGATACTCTACCGTTTTCAAGAAAATGACACACCCGGCGAGCTTGGTGTGCCATTTTGTTTAAGACAAGTGTCTTCTTTTTTATATTGCTTTTTTGCTCGGTGAGAATCCCCGCTGCGCTTCTCGTTTTCCCAGTAAAAAAGAGCATTAGCTGATTATCTAAATCTTCGACTACTGTCTCTCCTATGTCAACTTTCTCAACCTTCACTCCTCCTCTCTTGCGAAATTCTATAAAACGCAATCCCCCAAAAGCAGCTATATATTGATCTTGAAACCCAATTGGCTTTTTCAAAATATCAATTTCTATTTCGCAAGCTTCGCTTGCCAGCTGTTGAGCAGGGGGTGTATGACCAACATAATGATAGAGTGCGTTAAGTACGCCAACTGTCACACTGGAGGACGACCCCAAACCTGAACCACTCGAAGGAATATCAGATAAAAATGATATCTCTACACCTTTTTTAACTCCTACCTTTCTCATTGCCTCCCGCACTAGCTCGTGCTTTATCTCACTAACTGAGTTTACAATTTCCTTTTTTGACCAATTAACATAAATCTTATCGTCAAACCTTTCTTTAACAATACAATAAACATACTTATCAATAGTTGTTGTAATTACACAACCACCATTTTTTTTAAAGAAACCTGGAAAATCTGTTCCTCCACCAAGAAAACTAATTCGTAAGGGTGTTTGTGTAATAATCATGATTTTGTTGACCTCTTAAACTTCTTGGTAGAACTTACTACAAGAAAAAGCAAACCGCCCCAGGAAATCAGAGAGACAAGATCGCCAGTTGAACGAATAGGTGTGTTTGTAAATTGCACCAAAATCTTATGCTCCCCGGCTTCAAGATCGAGTCGCATTAAGCCAAGTTCTGGGTCGCGGTTGGGATCAACCTCCACTTTTCCGCCATCCACAAAAACTTCCCAGCCAGGGAAGTAAAAAGTGTTAATTTGCCAAACAGCAACTGGTGTTTCCACATTAACGTCGTACTCCTGAAGATTACTTTTTTTCGCTAAAGTATTATAACTCCCCTGCCCCTCAATAAATTCTGCATCAGACTTGGGTGGACTAACAGGAGGAAGTGGTGCCCATATTGGTAAATAATCAAAAATACCAGCTGTTCTTTGCAATCTCCAATACTCCTCACTAAATTTACTCTCATCATCAAGGTGTGGATAGTATTCACGCCAAGTAAAATATTCTCTATTTAACATCAATACCCCACCAACTAGTAAGAGGACAATGCCTATCTGCCAAGCTTGGTTCTTAAACTTACTAAACAGAAGAATTAAACTACCAGAAAGAAACGAAACTCCAAAAATAGTGATACCTAAAAAGCGCCAGGGAAATTGTAAAAATTCCAAAGGCTGAATCGCCTGCCAAATGGGTGTTGCTCGTGAGTGTGCCAAGAATGTAAAACCATAGGTCCAGAAAAAGAAAAATATAATGACAAGAGCAATATCGCTTTTACTGTTTCGGATACGCCATGCCACTATCAGTGCAATAATCGAGGCGATCCAATGAAGGTGCCCTATCTGAAAACTCATCTCATCTACCGGTCCAAGAAAAGAGGCACCGTAACCCCAAGTGCGTTCAATAAATAACTGTCGAAGGTCAACAAAATGTGCAAGATAGTTAAAATACCCAATAACTAAAGTCTCTATATGGGCAAACTTGCCTTCAAACACAACCGGTAAGGTAAAAAACGCCGCAAGACCCAATGCCCATAATCCCGAAACAGCAAGTTTTGGAACAATCACTTTTATCTTGCCCAGTCTCCACATCCAGAAAATAGCCCAAAGGACAGCCCCTGGGGCAAAAATCATCATCATTGGGTTGTGAGACAAAGCAAGCATGGCGACAAAAAAGGCAAGCAGAGGAACATATCCCCATTTATTTGTCTTAGCGACTTTATATATACCCCAAAGGATTGCCGGAAACCAAGCAATCGCCCAGGCCTCATTCATTGCACCACGAACATAAACATCAACTGCATGATAAGGTGCCCAAACATAAAAGGCACTGGAAATCATACCCCCAAGCTTTCCCCAAAACTCCCGAGCGAGTATATACATCGCAAATGCCGATACCAGGAAAGCAAGAGAAAAAAGAATTTTGATTGTGTTAAGAAATGAAAAACCAAACGCGTGGAAAACCTGACCTAAATAGTATGGCATCGGTGGGTAATAATTAAAAAGTGGATAACCGTACCCATAACCAAGATCTGGAACCCACCTACATGGTATCTGCAAATCTTGAAAACACTTATCAAATTGGAGCTGTCTCATAGCTTGAAGATCGTCATGCATCGCAAAATACCCAGGGACTAGAATGTTAGAAATTGCGGGAAGAGTAAAAAGAAAAACCACAATAAAAGGCAGTGATATATCAAGTAAGCTGCCTTTAACATCACCGCGTTGAGGACCGTACCTTCCAAGTAACTTAAGCCACCTCACCTTTAGAACGTCAGAGAACATCCGGAAAGGTTCGGAAAAGGACAATCTATTGGAAACCTCTCTACGCCACGAGACCGGCACAGAGACTATTTTCAAACCCAACTTTTGTGCAAGAAAAAGGATCTCCACATCAAACGCACCCATGTACGCTCCTTGATCATCTGCAACATCGCATACTTTGAGTCTGCCAAAAAGATCCCTGGCAACGTCACGCTGAAAGGCTTTAAAACCGCATTGGGTATCCCTTATACCTCTCATCAAAAACGTCTGAACAGCTAAGTTAAATAGTTTGCTTCGAAGAAGACTCGCTAAGGAATCATTAGTTCTCTTTGCTCCCCTACCATATCTGTTCGCAACTACAACGCTCGCCCCTTTTTTGAACTCCTGCAAAAAACTGTCAACCATGTTGATGGGTGTTGATTGGTCAAAGTCAGAAAACAGCACAATCTCCCCTTTTGATGCAAAAACTCCAGCGGTAACAGCTTTTACTTTACCTCCATGGGGAATCTTTACTACTCTAAACCCTCTGTGTGTTCGACAAAAGCCTTGAAGAAGTTTGTAGGTTTCATCTTTACTCCCATCGTCAACAAAAAGTACTTCCCAACTAAATTTTTTCTTGGAAAGAAAATCAACAACCTCGTCCAACACACCAGATTTGAAATTATCCTCCTCATTATATGCCGGAATGACAATAGACAGATCTATTTTTTTGTTGGTGGTCTTATTGGTCATACAAATTTTTCGAGTATACTACGGTCGCTCAAAATTGCGCATCCGCGCTCCTGGTATCGTCGTTTTAGTACAAAAGGTAGTTGGACAATCGCCGACAATATGACAGTAACATATCCTGGGTGGCGCAGTCTCCCCACAATCCCTAAAAAATGGGAAGTAAGTAACCAACGCCAATTTAAGTTCTTCCAGTGGAAAAGCAGCTGATTCCTTTCCTTGATAGTATTCAAATACCTATTGGAGAAATGCTCAGGATTGATAACAGACTCGTGTTTATGATCAACAACTGCCCTTGGTTCCCAAACGAGCCGCCATCCCCGCTTCAATGCTCTGTATGAGAGATCCACATCCTCCCAATAAAAAGGACTAAAAAGCGTATCCATCCCACCAAGCTCATTCCACATAGATCTTCTGAACGCTCCGCTCCCACCGCTAACCCAAAACGTGTCATGTGGCAAATTTGTCTTTTGGCCTGGCTGGTGTCCCAAGAATCCATGTTCCAACTTTGGTCTAGACCAACTAAACCTACGCTCATTCAAAGAAACCCCAAAAACAGACTTCTCCCGAAAATGCTTAAGGATATGTTTTAATATATCAGAATGTGGAACAACGTCAGGATTAAATATCAAGACTATATCCGCGCTTGTTGCCGAGACACCTTTATTGACCGTAAAAGGGAACCCTTTGTTTTTCTGGTTTTCTAAAACCTGAACTTGGGGAAATTCTTCCTTGAGAAATTGAACACTACCGTCTACGGAGGCGTCATCAACAACAATAATCTCATCAGCGCCAACTTTGAGAACTTCTGGTAAACTCTTTTTAAGGAGAGTTTTTCCCTGCCAATTTGGGATAATAATGGTGCTACTTAACCTTCTTGCCATCATAATTTATGCAGCTAATTCCAGTATTTCTTTTTCAAACCTACTTTCTGCAAACCGCTTTGCATCCTTTGCGGCCGCCATCAACACTTGATCCGCTAATTTTCTGTCATTAATAACATTACTTGTAGAAGCTGCCAGTTTTTCATTGGTGTTCCATAAAAATCCGTTTTTCCCATCCTTAACTGTTTCTTTATGACCACCGCCAGCAAAAACAATTGGAACACATCCAGCAGACATTGCCTCTACCGTGGTAATCCCAAAATGTTCAACCTTTTCTGGGTTTTTTTGTTCATCTATCCCAAACCCCGCTGCTGACCAGAATATTTTTGCCTTTGCATAGAATTTTTTGACCTCCTCAAATGGAAGATTTTCCAAAATCTCAATCGGGTATCCCTTTGCCGACTCCCGTAGCTCCTTAACAAAACTGGTTCCACCAACCTCACTTCCGCCAATAACTGCCAACTTCCATCCTTTCAGTCCGCCGTCTTGCATCTTTTTAAAAACTTTGATTAGCACATCTTGCCTTTTGGCTTGTTGGAGACGAGAAAAACGCCCAACGGCAATAATAAGATTTTCTTTCTTTGCTGGCCGGAACTCAGAAACAGAAACTGGAGGATAAATTACAGCGCTGTCAACACCATATTCTTTGTCTATAAAACCCTTTGTGAATTTTGAGTTGCAGACAACCTTACTGATCTTTGCCAATTTAGCTTTATTCAACAACGACCTGCCGCCAACATTATGGAAAGGGGTTTGAAAATGAAGAACATTTCTCTTTCCAAAAAGCATAGGTATACTTCCATCAGTCAACCAAAATATAAAATCGTACCGTGCCCCACGGCCAATATCAAATACTACATTCACGCCAGACAAATCAATCCCAAGTCGATCACCCAAAGTCTGGATAATACTCGGGTCATCCCAAACTATATCTACATCCCAACCGTTCTTTTCCAAGACGGATGCCACAGTCATTGTGTAGCGTTCTCCACCGCCAACCGTGTCAAGATATGGATTGTAAATTGCAGCCTTCACTTTTTTTGCATCTCCCAAAGTTTTCCGTATGTTAAAAACTTACTCCACATTTGATAAATTGCATAGACAACACCTTCTCCCCCATCTAAAAACCCACGCTTTACAATTAAGCGATACCATAGCTCTGTGAACATTATGCGAAAAAATCTCCACCAGGACATCTTTGGATGGTTGGCATCCAACAACAACTTTGCTTCTATTTTTGACCATTGATTTGTCTTTTCTACCATTTCAGAAAGATTATCATGCTTTAAATGAATCATTGGATTTTTCAAATGGCCCATCTCTCCTTGAAAAACTGGCTCCTCGTGCAAATCACCTTTCCATTCTTTTAAGGCATCTCTTCTAAAAAGCCTCTTTACATAATCAGGCCACCAACCTCCATGTTTCATCTCACGACCGAGTATGACATTCTTTCTAGGTATTGCGTAAGCAGTATTTGTTGGCTTGCTACCTATTGCAGAGAGCATCTCCTTTATCAACTCAGGTGTAACACGTTCATCCGAATCCAGGTAAAAAATCCAGTCTCCATGCGATTCTTTTATTCCTTGATTACGCCATGAAGAATATCCCTTACCTCTCTGTGCAATTATTCGCGCGTTGTGTTTTTTGACAATTTCTAATGTTTTGTCTGTTGACCCACCATCGAGAACCAAAATCTCACCCGCCAACCCTTTTGCCGATTTTAAGGAGTCTTCTATTTTCTCTTCAGAATTTTTTGTGATAACAACAACTGATATTTTCATTTCCACGACCCCTTTCCATATTGACCTAAATAAAAATCAATAATACCCTGTCTCTGCCATTTCCTACCAGTAATAAGAAATCTTAAACTCTCACGCCATAATGCCAACTTTGAACGCACCGGTGCATACTGGATCCCAAAAAGAAGCCTATTCCGAGTGATATAGTAATCATTTAGACCACTTCCAACACCTGATCCTTGTGCAACCTGATGCCAGATGTGGGCAGGTGGAGCATAAAGGATTTTCCACTTCCTCTGTCTTGCTCTGTAAGAAAAGTCAGCGTCTTCAAGATACATGAAATAACGTTCGTCAAATAACCCAATATCTTCTAAAACTTCCTTGCGAATTAACATACACGCACCAGTTGCAAAATCCGTTTCTTCTGTCCTGTTATATCGCCCAATGTCTACCTCATCAACTCCTCGGTTGTGACCTAAAACATTTTTCCAGTCCAAGGAACCACCGGCATACCAGATAACCTTTCCCCGTTCACTCTTTTTATACCTTTCCTTGTGAAATTCAAAATCTGGAGTAAAGTAAATTTTAGGAGACAATACACCAACCCTTGGTTGCTTTTCTGCAACTTTGAGTAAATCAACCACTAGATTTTTGTCAACCCGCGTATCATTGTTCAAAATAAGAACAAAATCGGCACCATCTTCCAAAGCGTGTTGCATTCCAACATTATTTCCACCCGCGAATCCTAAATTCCCTTTGTTTCTAATAATCTTTAATCCCTTTACTTTTAAACTTTTGATTGCCTTAACACTCCCATCAGTTGAAGCATTGTCTACCACAACTGTCTGTACTGTGTAGTTGGAGGTCTGTAGTTTTCCAATGCTTTTCAGACACTGAACTGTATCTTCTTTCCCATTCCAATTTAAGACAACGATAGAAACTTTCATTTGAGAAGTTTGTGAAGTATGCGTGCAAGAGTATTCTGCTGCTTTATATCCTTTTGGATAAGCCAGTGGTTTATCTCTAATTCTGCCCGTTCCATTTCATCTGCAATCTCACTCTTTTTCAATTCTTGCTCTTTAAACTCACCTTGTTCCCATGTTTTTAGGTAAACCACAAGTTCTGAAAAGGCTTGTAAGAGAGCCAGCGCAAGTCCATGGACACCATCCTTGTATCCCTCTCCTGCAAAGAACCTGCTTACAAATTCCCTGATCGGTCTTCTAATTAAATCTTTCCAGTCAAAATTATATCCGTCTTTGAGCAAAAATTCAGATTGAATATCTGTATAACGATTTATCCTGTCGACATATTGTGAGACAGAAGTATAATTGTAATGAACTATTGCGTTTTTTTCTTCCGATGGAAGGTCAATTCCCTTCCCATAAGTCTCAGGTACAGAATGAATTATTTCGCTCCAGGAGACTTTCCCCTTCTTGAAAAATCGAATGTTATAGTCGGGCCACCATTGAGAATGTTTAATCCATTTACTAAAGATGATATTTTTGCGAGGGAGGCGATAGAAATCAGCGTCAGGACTCTTGGTAATTTCCTCTAATTTTTTAGCAAGAGATTTTGGAATCTCCTCATCTGCATCAAGAATCAGAATCCAGTCTTTTGTCGCTTTGCTGATCGCAAAATTACGAGCTGGCTCGACATACCCAGTGGGTTTATGCTTAAAAATTTTAGCCCCCGCACGTTTTGCCACGTCAACCGTTCTATCTGTTGAGTGCATATCGACAACAATGATCTCGTCTGCTAGTCTTTTGACCGATAACAGCGCACGAGGCAAATTCTTTTCCTCATTCCTCGTATTAATGACGACTGAAATTAAACTCATTTTTGTACCCATGCAGGTCTAATTGTACCATTTATACCTAATAGACACGATAAATATCGACTGCATTATTATTAAAAATTTTGACTAACTTTAGCCCCCGATCTTCCAATCTGTCCTTTTGTTCGCCAACCAAATAGATATACCTTGTCTTGCTATCGATCAGAAAACTTTGTGCTTGTTGGCTTCCAAGATTGCCAAAAAAGCCTTCTGTCTTGTCTCTTCTAGCCCGCCATTCATATCCAGTAATCTCCAAGTTCACCTCATCTTCTAAATACACCGGCTTTCCTGAAAAAGCAGATACATAAGCTGTCGATTCATAAAGGTAAAGAGGTCTTGGAGGATTTGCTTCTGCAACTTTGGCTGCGTGTTTATCAAATGGGTACGTTAACACGATCCCGCTTTCTTGTTGTTTCAGAAACTCTAGCGCCTCTCTTTCCTGGTTAGAAAGTGCAGCTGGTGGACGCATTGGTAAATAAACGATGAGCAGTGTCCCAACTGTTGTGGGGATAGTTAGTATGACTATAATAGTTGCCACAGCTATTTTTTTTAGTTTCATTCCTTCTTTTTCAAGCCATTCACCCAAACTCATTCCTGCCAAGATACCCGCAAAAAAGAGGGTGTAATAGAAAAATTGTATTGTATTCCAAGGCGTGCCTTTTTGAAGAAAAAATAACGGCAAGATCGCACCCGCGACAATGACAAAAGAAATGAATATCTCTACGAAGGAAACCTTTTTGTGTTCCCTGAACCACTTTACAATCAAAAATCCTTTGAATAATCTTGTCCCCATGTTTCCAACCCAGAAGATAGCAAACGCCAATACGTATGCCGCAACAGCTTTTACCCAAACACCACCCATTCGATAAGTTGTCATTGCCTCAAAATACTTAGTCCATCCCAAGCGATCGGTATACAACATCATTGTTTCTAAAAACCAAAAAGGTTGAAAAACTATCAAGCTAGATGCCGTTTTATTAAAAGGAAAAAACAAAATTACAGAAATAAATAATGAGCTTATGAATACCCCAAGATTAATTATCTTTCTCTCTTTCCAGACCTGCCAAACACTAGCCACAAGAAGTCCGCCGAGTGCCAAAACCGCAGCATATGCCTTGATTTGGATTAGAACACTAAAAAGTAAAACACAAAATACGAAACGCCAAGTGGTAAATTGTTTCTGTAACTTTAGTAATAGTATGAGGGCACCGACTAAGAAGACTAGAGACAACGCAAATGGCGGATTAACAAGAGTTGAAATTGATTGTTGGGACCAAAATACAGACTCCCCACCAAATCCACCGTCACGAAAAAAGGCAATCATCCATCCGAAACCACCCCCGAAGTAAACAAAAAAAGTTGCCCAAAAAGCTTGCGTTGACGATCTCCTCCAAAGATAAATGAATTTATAGACCAAAACACCAATCGCGAGTGCTATCAGAGGAGGAATAATTTGGAAATAGAGAATATGTGCAGGAATGTTGGTTATCTTATGAATACCTGCAAGGATCAAATCAAATCCAATATGGTAGTTTTGTAAAGTTTTGCCTGCAAAGACCGGCATCTGGAAAGACCCATGGCTCAAGCTATTGATAAGGGTAAGATGCCAAACTCCATCATGGCCATTTGCTCCCCAAAAACCCATACCAAAAGAGTAGGTGAAACCGCTTTTCACCATGGTTAGGCTCCATGTAATGGAACCTACCAAAACTAGTAGTAGTATCCGTAAATCACCTACGAATCGCATTGAAAATCTTTCTGAAATCCGCAACAATAGAAGGACCGACCAAGAAGAAAGTTGCAGCTACGTAGGCGGCTACACCGCTGATAATAAGTAGAATAACTGATACTCCCGAGCTCGCCAGTACGCTACGTAGCAACAAGACAACTAATCCCATTAATAATGTCGCCAAAATAGGCTTAGCAACACTGCCAATTAAGTCAAAACGAACATACCGGCGAACGATAAAGATGGCAATAGCTGAACTTGTCCCAACAATAGCAGCCCCAGCTGCGGCGCCATTTATACCATATATCATCGCAAGTACGGGAACAAAAATCCAGGTCAACGTAGTCCACATAATCATTAGACGTAATGTGGTTGTTATTCTTCCTATTGCATTTAAGAGATTGGTCAATGGGGTCGTGACTGCAGCCCAAGCCGAGCTTATTCCATATAAAGAAAGTGCTAATATAGCTGGTTGCCATTTCTCATATTTAGGAATTACCTCAATCAACAATGGTGCTACAAGAATAAGGCCTACCAATGAGGGGAAAACAAAGAAAGAGACAAACAGGATGGACTTTGAAACTGCTCGAGATAACTCCTCTGGATCATCTTGCATCCTCGAAAAGGCGGGAAATGTGACTTTAATCACCTGGTCCATAAAGAAGCGAAGTGGCGCAAACGCCCATTTTTGGGCCCAACCTAGAAGTCCAATTCCTGCAGGTCCTAATATCCCCCCTAAAGCCATTGTTATGCCGTCATCTTTCACGACAGCTAAAAAGGTATTCGCCTGATATGGAAGACCAAAGCGCAAAAGTCTTCGCAAGGGATTCCGGGCAAAAGCAAACCCTGGCATCCATGGTTGCAAAATGTAAATCATGATCAGTCCAGAAAAACCACGGACCAAGACAGCTATCGTAAAGCTGGTAATACCAAACCCGCGCCAGGCAAGGTAGACAACAACTATATTAAACAGTAAAGTCTCCACGATTTGTGGGATAACAAGTCTATTAAAATCAAGTCGGCGCTCCAAGAGCACTGAAGGTACTGTTTTCAAGGACGACAAAAAGAAAGAAAAACCAAGTGCCCAGAGAAGCAATACCGATTCCTGACTAAAGCTATACCATCCTTGAAAAACCGGGGTAAGGAAAAAAACCAAAAGTAATAAAACCAGCACTAGCGACTGTTGGATAGTGAAAGTGGTTCGTAACTCTTCTTGTGTTACTTCACCCTTTTTTTGGATCAAAGCTGCAGCCAAACCAACGTCTGAAAAATATGTAAAAAAGTTAATTACTGCAGACACTAAAAAGAAAATACCAAACTGGGCAGGTTCCAAGAAAATTGTTAAAAGAAAGATTGACACAAAAGACACTGCCTGAAGGAAAAATGTACGGCCAGTGAGAGCTAAAACACCACGGACAGCCCGCTGTTTGACAGTCTGCAGGGTCATCTCGCTCGTTGGGTCAAGGTGTTCTCCTGGGGAAATACTAGCCACAATCTAAATTGTAACACGCCTTGCCTGGTTGCTACAAAACAAAGCTATAGTGCTAAAATAGTTATGTGTTAATACAAAGCTTGCTTCTCATTTTTGTGCTATTTTCTAACTTCTGGATTTGGAGGCTGCTTGAATACAATGCACTTTTAGGTGCACTAATTATAGTAACCTCAACTCTCCTCTATTTACTCTTGAAGAAGAATTCAAAACACTATTTGTATATATTCCTTCCACTATTCATTTTAGTTTTGTTTTTTCAATGGCAAACAACCGCAAAAACATCCCTCTCCTATCTAGATAAGGGCGAGCTGGGAACCCAAGAAATGCGACTTAGGCAATATCCATTAGTATCTATTCAAATCAGAGGTAAAACGACCTGGATTCCTCTTGCTCATTGGTTTGAGGGACGGAAGGAGTCAATAACCTTCTTTAGAATTCAAAAAAACTTCTCTGAGATAATTGATCCAAATCTTTACTTTTTTGCTAATCATCCCAGAGAAAGAGTAGGGATAAAGGAATTTGAAAAATTCTCGTACGTCCTACTACCATTTTTTGTCATAGGAATGGTGTCAATTTTACAAAGGCATATGGCTAAAACTATCTTCTTTGTTTTAGCCATTCCAATAGTTCTCATTTCTCTCATTGGTCACAAAAACAGCCTTGGACCATTCGCTCTTTTCCCATTTTTCGTAGTAAGTATCGCCCAAGGACTTAAACTAGCTCTGGGCAAACTTCAAGCAATATCCAAAGTCCGAACAATACAAATTCTGTTAGTAAGTATGTTTACCCTCGCCATTATTTTAGTACAACTGGTTGCCTATGTCTCGTATTAAGAAAAACCCACCAATTAACTTAGTCTTGCTTGTCTCAATAATCCTGCTAGGAGCTTTCTTGCGTCTTTACAAACTCGACCAAATCCCCAACGGGTTCTATGTTGATGAAGCAGTAATAGGCTATAACGCTCAATCTATACTCTTAACAGGTAAGGACGAATATGGAAAGATCTTCCCTATATTCTTACGTGCTCTCGAAACTTATATCCCAGCTCTTTATACCTACCTTACTGCAATTTCTATTTCATTATTTGGAATGACCATCTACTCTGTTAGACTCTTGTCCGCTGTATCTGGGATTATCTCCATCTTTCTTGTCTTCCTGGTTCTCAGAAACATTAACCTTTTCAAGAGTCCGCTCATCCCATATATTGGAGCATTCCTCTTTGCAATCTCGCCCTGGAGTATCTTTTTTTCAAGGGGGGCGTTTGAGGCCAATCTGGCCCTCGCTATCTTTACATCTTCAATATACTTCTTTCTCTTAAGCGACAAAAACATAAAATATTTAATACCAGCAGCGATTATTCTTTCTATATCCACCTATGCATACCATGCAGAAAGATTAATAGCATACATTTGGCTCCCTGGCTTTTTGTTTTTGGCATCCCGCGGTAGAAAGCTTCATTTCTTCTTGAAGAGAGAAGTTATTATTTCTGTTGCACTCTTTGCTATCTTACAAATCCCCCAATTAGCTCTGTCTACAACACCTGCGTTCAAACTTAGAGCAGTAAATATATTTTATCAAGAAGCCGTTGAAGACCAAGCTGGAAAAACCTCAAATTTTCTACCAAGTGCACTTTCTATACCCCTTGCCTTTACGAGAGAGTTCTCCTCACAATTTACAAGTTATTTTTCGCCTAGAAATTTATTTTTCAACCCCGATTCAGATCCACAAAGGTCTCTGCCAGAACTGAGTGTATTTTATCCCTGGATGTTTATCCCATACCTGATTGGGCTTTTCTTAATCGCAACTCGCCGTCAGGAGCAAAATATAAAATATGTTTTTTTACTGGCGCTTAGCGCCGTTATCCCTGCTGCCCTTACAAAAGACCCATTCTCATCTTTAAGAGCGCTGGTTTTAATCTTACCGATGATTATTGTCATTGCTCTTGGAATTGATTATCTCCTCAAGAGTCGATATAAAAACATTTGGCTGGTTTGTGGAGCTTTGCTAATTCCAATCTCCTTTATCCTCCTTTGGCGCTCTTATTTTGTCTTCTTGCCAAACGAAGGAGCAAGGATCTGGGGGTACGGCTTGAAGCAGCTGGCAGAACAGGTCCAAAAACACCCTAACGAAAAATTCGTAATAGAGCAAACAAGAACTCCTCCTGTATATGCCCAACTAGCATTTTTCTTAAAATATCCCCCAGAAAAATTTCAACAAGAGATCAACCAGGATATCAAAGACAATTACTATACAAGTATCTTTTTTGACCCTCACTACATTTTTGGCAATGTGGAAACAAGGGCAATAAAATGGGGAACAGATACCTGTAAAGACCTTATTTTGGTTGGAGATGCTCTTGCTGTCTCGCCGGCACAAGCAGAAGAGCACGGACTAGAAGAAATCTTCGAAATCAGCGATCCAATGGATGAAGTTGTCTTTCGTGGCTTTCATACAAATCCCTATACAAGATGCGGGAAAAGTCCGTAATCTAAATTACTTCAGTGCGTCTTCTGTTACTTCAAAGAATAAAAGCTCTTGGCGAGAACCATCGGGTCTGGCGGCTTTCGGATACGATTTTATCAGCCTCAGACCTTCCTTTTCGGCATCTCCCGTAAATCTGTCTGAATTAATTACAAAATAAACTTTATTGCCAGCCTTTTTTGCATCAACAAGCCGTGGATGTGCGTCTGAGATATAAACTCCAATTCCAATAATTGTTATACTAGGCACTTTTTCAAAATAAATTTGTAGACCGTCCGGAAGGGTCCCGAAAAATCCTTCAGTCCCAATCACAAAATGAGAATTTGGATTTTTGAACATCTCTATTTTAAGATATTCCGCGACTTCTTTTATTCCTGTCCCCGCAGTCCATTCTTCAAGATAACCCGACCTTTCTACTCTCGGCAGTGGCGCTCTTTCAGGGTTTGTTAAAACAAGATAATTAATCCACAAGGCAGGAATGATTAAAACTAAAATCAACACCCAGCTCATACGTAATTTTTTAAGGAGATTGGTCCAATAAGCAGTAGATACCGCCGCCAGAATAAAAAATGGTGGGACTGCATATAAGATATAACGTGCAGTAATATGCTTTGCCAATTCGGAAACAAAAAGAGGGGGAACAAGACCCCAAACAAGAAGCAAAATCAGTGCCGGGCGCGATTTTTTCCAAGCCAAGATACCACCAAGTAAAAACATAATTAGTACGGTTCCCGGCAACAGGAGTAAAAACCAATTCGTAATATCTTGAACATGAGCGGTAAAAGGATTCAGAAGACTTGTCCAAATATGATCTATCCCAAACAAATATTTTTTGTTTTGTATTCCTATCTGCTCAAACCCTGGACCTAAACGCAATATGTTGTACATGACAAAGGCAATAAACCAAGAAATACCCCAAAGCCCAAGAAGTCTTATACCGTGAGAGAAAAATCTACTCTTACTCTTCGGCCAAAAGGACATTAATCCTGTTGTTGGCAAAAGAAAAAGAAAAAACACACCAGGGGATTTCGTCAGCCAAGCTGCCCCCAACGTAAACCCTGTAAGCATAGCAAGATCAATCCTTCGGGTTTGTGCGGCTAAAACCCCAAAATATAAAGACCACACACCAAAAGCAGTAAGCATGCTATCAACTAAAGCCATTCTGTCAAAAAATACAGAGAAGGGTGAAACTGCATAAAATAGCGCAGCTATCAACGCGATATTTTTGGAGTTAAAAAGTCTGTGAGTCAATAGGAATATTCCAAGAAGTGAAAAAACGCCAGTAAAAACTGAAATCATCCTTCCAACTAATAAAGGGTCGTTCAAAAACCCTAAAGACAACATAGTCGTCCACATAAAAAGTGGTTGTTTCCCTTCAGAAGCTTGGGGTAAAAATCGGAGAGTGGGCTCTGCCTTCATAACTTGAGCCCAACGAACATATATTGCCTCATCGGCAAAGATTGGAATTGAGAGAATATTATAAGTACGAAGAAAAATGGCAACAACAACAATTACTACCAAACTTACTATTGTCCATTTCCACGTCATTTGAATTTATCGCGAAGCAACAAGCTTCGCTTTAGTTTCCTAACTCAAGCTTTGCTTTAGTTTCCTAACTCAAGCTTTGCTTATCCTTTGTACTCTCCCTTTATTGCATGCCACCTAATTCTCAAAAGATCTTTAAGTCCATCGATAGAATCCTTAATCGGATTAACACGCATTGTACCCTGGTAGTTCCATTCTACCGGTACCTCAACAATTTTATATCCAAGCTTACGCGCGACATATAAAACTTCTAGATCAAATCCTGCCTTAACAGCAGCACCACTTATTTTCCCATGGCTCCCAAAAATTTTAAGCTTTTTAAAGATCCGTTTGGCAGCTTTATTACTAAATACTTTAAATCCTGTTTGCGTATCTTTAAACGGTAACTGCAAAACAACGGCTCTCAAAAAAACAAAACCCCAAGCCATTAATTTGCGAACTAGAGGAGCTCCTTTACGTCCACTTCGTGAACCAATAACAACGTTATACCCTTTATCAAAAAAGGGAAAAAACTTCTCAACTTCACCAATTGGTGTTGCCTGATCCATATCAGTAAAGAGCACAAATTCCCCCTGTGCTGCCAAAACCCCAGTTGTTACAGTTGCAGCTTTACCTTGGTGGGGATTTTCAATCAAATGTATGTTCTGACCGTTTCTTTCAAATTGTGCAAGAAGACTAGCTGTCTTATCCTCTGAACCATCATCAACAAATATTATCTCCCATGTATATTCTTGACCTTTAAGATAGGACAACACTTTCTGAGGGGCACCACGCTTTATGTTATCCTCCTCGTTGTAAGCAGGAACGACCACGGATAGAAATGTTTCTTTTGATTTACTCATCACTAATTCTACTTCTTCTTTCAACGGTTATGCCGCCAAACTGAATACTTTCCTTGACCATCCCTATTCCCTCCTGACGTGCAAGCCAAGCTTCAAGCCTTTCAGGATGGGGTGGATCAACCTCATATAAAGTATAAAGCAGAGGGACTTGTTGGTCGAGGATCATTCCACAAAGTGCATCGCCACACCTTTCCGTTGCTTGCCATAGAAAAAGATAATCGTATGCATGGGGGATAACTGGTGGAACATAAACGTCGACATTAAAATTATCTCTTCCTCTGCTGTCTTCAAAAACCCACTCTACCGCCTGCATTTGATTGCCTAATGTTATGTGATTTGGCCCGTCAACACCAGCGATAAGATAGTCGCGTAAATAACCAAAATGGGAACTCAAAAACACAATAAGGAATATGACAACTATAACCGCACCCATCTTATTCCTCCAAAGATGTCCTAATCCTATTGTAAAAAGCAAAACGAAGGGGAGATAAAATCCAGTTAAATAATAATCCCAAACATTCCCATTGTTCCCCTGAAATAAAAGAAACCCAAGTACTGGTACAGTAATAAATAACAAAAGAATGCTTAAAGCGGGATTCTTTGATAAGGCTTTCCTTCCAATCAGTAAGGAACCTCCTGCAAGCAAAAGAAATATGGCCGCAAAAACGTTGTGTCTTGGTAATATTTTCGAATATGCTACGTTCCAATAGAGATTAAATCTACTGTTCCATACCTCCCAAAATGAAGTCCTAAAACTTTCCTCTTCGACTATGACTCTGTAAAAATTCTGGAAAAGGATGTTGCCGTGCCGAAAGTTAAAAAGAATTTGAGGAAGAAGGGTTGCGCCAAAAGCACCTAGAGACAGGAACACCACTGGTAAATTTGGTAAGCGTTTCTTTTGCCAAACTGTAAATATAATCATTATTGGAATAAAGAAAACTCCACTAGACGATTCGAATTGTAAAGAAATACCAGTCAAGAATGCTGCGATCACCCACCACCATTTACTCCCACCAGTTGCGATTTTCCACATTGACCAAACTAGAAGTAGGCTGGTTAAAAGAATTGGTGTTGGATTAGAAAGCCAGCGAGAGGAAAGGACTAAACTATAAGAAAATGCACCAATTACACTTGCAAGCATTCCAGCTGTTCGTGAATGCATCTTCCAGCCCAAGAGATAAAGCATAAAGACGGCAGAAGTAGAAAGCACTCCTAAGAATATCGCTGGGAGCATCGGGGAACCACCGCTGATCTTGTAAAACGGGGCCATCAGATAGTAATAAGCTGGGCCCAAGAAAATACCTGGAAGACCAGTCACTGGTCCAATGAAGAAAGCCTTACCATCATGCCACAGTTTCCAAATAACCATGGCGTCTCTGCCTTGGTCATAGTAAAACCCCAAAAGTTGGTCTAGTCTATAAACTCTGACAAATAATGCTCCTGCTAAAATAATCAGAAGTAGGAAATAAACTAAAGGATTTTGCTTGACCTCCTGTATTACTCCCCTAGCCCAGTTGAAAAAATTATTTTTCATTTTTCCTCAGATAGTCCTTAATGGTATCAAGAATTACACTTACACCCTCCTCAAAAGATTTGCCACCCAATTCGTATTTAAACCCAGCGGCTGCTTTATGGCCTCCACCACCCAACAATGACGTAATTTCCGCAACGTCAACATCAGTACGCGATCGCAAGTTACCTCCAATTTTTCCCTCTTCTCGTTCGGACATCAAAACCCCGAAGTCAACTCCCTCTACATTTCCAAGAAACATATTTGCGGTACTACTACCCACACCACTACTAAGACCTCGCGCTTCACTAAATGGCAAAGCGACCCAAACAAAACTGCGAGTACCCACATTCTCGATCTGCAATCTGCTCAAAACTACCCCCCAAAACTTCAAAACCTCAACGGGAATCCTACCGTATAGATTAAATGATATTTCCCCGAAAGGGGCTCCGGCTTCCATCAAGTCAGATGCTGCTTTTAAGGTATCCTTTGTCGTAGCATGTCTGAATGACACACTATCCCCAACTATTCCTGTCAAAAGACTTGTCGCAGCACTTTCTCCAATATCAACCTTCCATTGTCGAAATAGATGATAGAGAAGCTCTCCCGTTGAGCCAATCTTTTCATCTACTAAGTTTATTGCACCGTATCGAGAATTTGTAGTGTGATGATCAATTACTATAACTGTTAAATTGGCAGGCGTCTGAAAATCCGACCTATTCTCAGTCAACCTGTATGGATCTGCCGCGTCCAAAGAAATAAACAAGTCAAAACCGGATAAATCTACCTTAGTAATATCTTCATTTTTGATTTTTTTGATATTTGGCAAGAAAGCAAGATTTTTTGGAACCCTATCGGGGGAAATTACCTCCACGTTGTCTTTCCCAAGTTTTTTGAGAATCTCATACATTGCGAGATTTGACCCAACACTATCTGGATCTGGACCCACATGAGTACTCAAGAGAATTCTCTTAGCTTTTTTAATCCTATCTAGAATGTCTGATGCTTCTTTGTATTGTTTCATTTTTGCAAATGGACAAGTTTATACAAACGTACTCCTACCACTTCCCATTCTTCCTCAATTTTTGACCAACCAAAATTTGCAACTTCAGCTTTTGGACTAGTAGTAGGCTCAC
>NZCP01000032.1 GCA_002686465.1 Candidatus Woesebacteria bacterium
GATGGAGAGACAGAACTTTCAGAACACATTCTGCAGAGGGTCCGTGGTGAGGCAACTTCTCCTGCAGAACAACAACTGAAACGTGCCACAGAGAACAACCTCAAGATGCTCCTTGGAGCAACTGCAGGAGTCGCAGATCCTGCCAAGTTGAGACAACTCAGAAACACTTATTCAGAGACTGCACAGGTCCTCTCAGGACAGGCAGCAGAACTCCGAAGCAGAGAACAGATCGATGCAGAAAACCGTCTGGTTCAGATCTACAAACAACAAGGAGATCGGGAGTTGCAGGTTGCAATGGTCAACCTGGAGACCAAGAAGCAGGAAGCATTTGAACAGGCAGACTTGGATCAGGTCCGTAACCTCTCCATCCAACAAGCCAACCTCCAGAGGGTGATCACCAAGGCCAATCTGGATCGTGATGTGGATCTTGCAAACCTTGATACACGGAGACAGAAAGCACTCTCACAAGGCAGGATTGATGTTGCAGTAGCACTTGCCAACCTAGAGAAAGATATCAGTCTATCGAAACTGGATGCAGAGTTAGCACTCAGATCGAGAGCACTCGATGATGCTTTAGCCCTTGCAAACTATCAGGGTGAAATGGCATTGGAAGGAATCGAGGTCAAGATTGATCTTGCAGAGATGGAATTGGATGTGAAGACCAAACTTGCAGAGTTGGGATATGACACCCAGGAGAAGATTGCAACATTGAATGCAGACACTCAGTTGGCAATTTCAAACCTCAATGCAAGTGCAGCAAAGTATGCTGCAGACTCCAAGGAGAGAGCAGGATTCATAGGAGCAATTGGAACCATAATAGCAGCAATAGTAACTCCAGGAGCATAAGGGGAAAAAATGGCAACATACACAGTTAGGAGTGGTGACACATTCTGGGGGATTGCTCAAGATCATGGTCTGTCTGAGTCGCAGTTGAAAGCACTCAATCCTCAGATAACAAAACCTGAACTGCTTCAGCCGAAGCAGCAGATCATAATCCCCGGTCAACAGGAAGCAAAAATCGAGGGAGGACCAATACAGAGAACTTCCCAAGAGCTACTTCCTTCTATGACAACTGGATCTGAACCAATGGTAGGTTCAGGGGGGAGTGACACGAAATTAGAGGATTGGAAAATACTGAATCCAGAATTAGCAAAAGATTTATTCCCAGATCCTGTTCAAAATTCTGACCAAGATTCTGGTGAACTTATTGTGGGTTCTGGGGGGGTTGACATGAAGCTAAGTGATTTTAAATCCCAAAATCCAGAATTAGCAAAAGATTTATTCCCAGATCCTGACAAGACTTTTCTTCTACCAGAAAAACAGGGAGAAATCGTTGCAACGGATACCTTAGAAACAAAAGGAACACAGTTCCCAGATGCAGGTTTACGTTCTATTTCCAAATATTTTGGTGTGGATCAACAATTTATTGCTTTGACTGATCCAGTAACTACTTACCTATTTGAGAATACTCTCTCAAGTTTGGGTCTTCCTTATGCCTTAGATAACAATGGTGAACTTATGTACAGATCACCTGAAGAAATGTCTGGTTTAAAAACAGAAGCAAAGGCATCTCTAAATAATGCAGCTCAAACTTTAGGGTTTAATCCTCCTCTTACTGAAAATGAGAACATAGAAAAAGCAGTTTTAGAAGTTATTAAACAACTACCAGAGAAAGAAAAAAAGGAAGTAAATGAAAGCACTATAAAAGAATTTATAAAAAAAGGACAAGATGCAGTAAAGGACTTTTTAATGCCAGATCCAGAACCTAATATGGATGTTGCAGAAGATGCGACCGATGCTGCTTCAGAACTAGCAAGTCCTGTAGTGAAGCAAACGGAAGTAGAGACTGTATCTGAATTTCCTGAGACAGAAGTTGTCAAGATTACTAAGCCTGGAGATGTTAAGAAAGTTGTACAGGATGAGAAGACTGCAGATGCAATTATTGAGTATGGGAACACAAACTTTATGTTTGAGGATGGACTAGACAAATCCGCATTAGAAAGGATTGATAAGAATATTCAACAAAACAACGAAAAACTTACTGAAATCTTTCAAGGTAAACTTAAACCCTACTTTGGCAAGGATGATACAGGACGTAAGTTTCTTGCTGCCATAGCAGCAGGTCTGGGTGCATATGCCAGTGCAATGACAGGGACTCCCAACTTTGCTCTGAACATCATTAACAAAGCAATCGATGATGATCTGGCAATCCAGAAAGAAGAGTTAGAAAGACAAAGGCTTAGTATTTTAGATCAAAACAAAATACTGGCGGAGAGCAGATCAGAATTATATGCAGAAGCAGACAGACTTTTTAATCAGCAAGTAGCACAAGCAGGTCTTAAACTTGATAAGGAACAAATTAATACCACAAAAGATGGAATTAATCAGAAAAGAGAACAAGCAGAATTAGAAAACAAACAGGCACAGATTGTTGCTGAATTTGAAGCAGCCCAAGAATTTAAAGCTAGTATCATTCCTGGTATGGGTGCTACTGCACAGGATGCTGGATTTATTGATTTACCTAAAGGTAGTAGGAGAGATAAAGCAGCAGAAAATGCCGCCAAATATATGGAAGGTTATTTTAAAGTTGGTGGTTCTGGGGACAAAAAAGAAAAAGAACAATTAATGAAAAAAGTTAGAAAAGTAGGATATTTCAAACTTTCAGAATCAGAAAGAGCTAAATTAGGTTTAATTGGTCAAATTAAGGCTCTTGTCGAAAATGAAAGGTACAATGTACAAATCCCGTTTACTGATGCCAGAGACACCCTGCGTTCTTTACATCAGGAATTAAGATTGTTTTATCAGAAAGATGTTATGGGTGCAGGTGCTAACTTGACATTAAATGAGATGGTCCAAGTGTTAAATCTTACTGGAGATTTAGAAGCACAGTTTGGTGGTAGATTAATGATTAATTCTGGTAGATATGGAAAGTTGATGGATCGATTGCAAGTAGGGCTAGAAGAAAAAAGAATAGCAAAAAGAGAAGCAATTGGGATCAAACCTCTTACAAGTAAACAAAGCAAAAAAACTGACAAAAGTTATGTCAACTTTTTAGAGTCTGTTGATTAATGGCAAAACTTTACGATTATACGAATGAGGAGGTTGTTACACTTCCAGATGAGGAAGTGAATCAACTAATCCTGAGTGGTAGTCATTCGTTTCTCAAAAACGATACTGTTCATGTCAAAGACTCTGGTGGGAATCTGTACAAAATCCCTGCAGACAAAGCACATCTTGCTCTCCAAGACGGGTTTGACTATGCAGGACAAAAAGATGTTGAGTTCACTAAACTCAAAAACTATGTATCAAGCAGACCTGGAACCTCTTTTCTCCTTGGTGCTCTCAGAACTTCAACATTCGGTTACTCTGACAAAGTTCTGCAGGACATGGGTGTGTCCTCTGATATTATCAAACTTTACAGGGACGAAAACAGATTCTCCTCCATATCAGGTGAAGCACTCCCTTACTTTTCCAGACTGACCCCTATAGGGGGTGCAATGGCAATAGGAAAGGGGGTTGCCAAAACTGCTCTGAAGGGGAAGATCAAAGGCAAAGTTGCAGGAGATGTGGTGGAGGGTGCAATCGCAGCAAGTCCTATTGCAATCTCAGAATCCATTCTCAATGAAAAACCTAACCTGTCTGCAGAACAGATCATGGCAGGAGCAGGGTTTAACTTCCTGGGAAACAACATAGCAAGAGTGATAGGTAGAGGAGGAGGACTTTTAGGAGAAAAAGGCAAGTCTCTCGCAGATTATCTCTACTACAGATCCATTGGAGCACGGACTCCTGAGTACAACAAACTGACCAAGTTCGGGATGAACCGTGATCGAATGGGGCAGATTGGTAGGAGGATGAGAGAACTCCAACAACAAGGTCAGATTAAGAGTCTGGGAGACCATGAGGACATCCTTAACACGTTGCAGGACACTCTCATCCCAGAGACAGGACAGAAGCTCAATGCAGTTCTAAAAGAGGTCAGGAAGAAGGGTGCAGGTCTGAGTGAGGGTGAACTTATGGAGAAGGGTTTGATTGTCAGTCCAGACATGATTGCTCAAAGAATGAGAACTGAAATCAGAAGTCAGTTCAAAGATCCTACAGGTGAACTTATCCCTGAAAATCAACTACCGAAAGCAATCCAAGATCTTCTTGGAAAGGCAGACAGAGAGATCGATGAGATCAGAAAACTTTCTGCTATAGACTTTTTCTCTCTGGAAACCCAGAAACGTCTGTATTCAAAACTAAAAGATTGGAACAAACCACTACCAGGAACATCTGTCTCTAATGGCATGGACAAAATCTATGGTGCTATGTCTAAGGTGCTTAGAGAGGAGTCTGAGAATGTTTTGCAAAGAGTGGAGAGAGAACTGGTAGATGAAATGGACACAGGTCTTGTGGAGACATTCAGACAACTAAAACATGACTATGGAGACATGAGGGACTTGGAGATGCTCATGTCTGCATCAGTCCGTAGGGAATCAGTCAACAATACCTTTGGTCTAACCTCAATGAACTTGGGTGCAGGTCTTGGAGCAGGAGGTGTGGCAGCAGGAGATACCATACTAGGAAGTATTGGAGGTGGTGCTACAGGGTTACTTGCAGGAGCAGTTCTTAGAAAACTTGCAAAGGACAAAGGAGAACTGATTGCTGCCAGGACTCTTGACAATGTTTTAGACATGACAGGTGCTCTGGGAAATGTATCCAGAAGCAGAAATATTATGCTCAAATCTGTCAAGGCATTGGTTAAAGGAGCATCTAAAACTGTTCCTGTGGTTGCTGCACGGACCTACCCAGATCGTAAGTCCAGTGAAGATTCCATGAAGCAGTTCTTTAAGATGAGGGAAGACTTGGAAAAGGTCATGGGAAGTGATCAATCACTCTATGCCAGTATTGAGCAAGCTATGCCTTTCATGCAGGGGAATGAAAAGATCCAGGGTGCAGTAATGCAGACTGCGGCAAGAGGAATTTCTTTTCTGCATACCAAACTCCCTAAAAACCCGTTGGCAGGTATGGAACTCACTATGCCTAGAAAACCCTATGCTCCCAATCCTGCAGAGGTGAGTAAGTTCTTCAGATATGAGGAGATCGTCAATGAACCCCTCAAGATTTTAGGACACCTCATTAATGGAACTCTGACTCCAGAACACAGGGAAGCACTGATCAGTGTGTACCCTGAGTTGTACAAAAATATGCAGGAGGAGATCCTGAAGGGTCTGGCACAGGGTAAACCCAACATGACCCTTCCTCAGAAGATCCAGCTTTCCATCTTCATGGGGAAACCTGTGGACCCAACCATGACCTATCTGGCAAATTTCCAACAAAGTTTCATGGGACAGGATGAGGACAAGTTCAAACCCAAGGACCGTAAGATTAAGGGTCTTAAAGACCAAGTACAAACAGACGTTGAGAGAGTCAGTTGAGACCTTTAAAGAGAAACGCTTATACGAATCCTAATCCTCCTGATCCCCTTAATCCTCCTCTGTGTGACAGTGGTGGGTTCTGTGGTACAGATGGTAGAAGAGAAAGAGTTGGAGTGTCTTGCCCTGAATATCTATCATGAGGCACGTAATGAAAGCACTGCAGGGATGGTTGCTGTGGGACAGGTTACTCTCAATCGAGTGGGTTCCACACGATTCCCCGACTCAGTGTGCAAAGTGGTTCGACAAGGAGTATACCGAGGACGATATCCTGTTAGGAATCGTTGCCAGTTTAGTTGGCATTGTGACGGTCACAGTGACATTCCTTACAATATTCGTTCTTATAACCGTTCTGTAGAGATTGCCCAGTGGTTGCTTTTTACAAATCCGTGGTTACCAGATTTCACCGATGGTTCACTTTTTTATCATGCAAGTTACGTCCTGCCAAAGTGGAGCAGGACCAAGAAAATAACGTCAAGGATTGATTCACACATTTTCTACAGATGAATCCTGCAGACTACCTTTATGCAACAGGTCAAAGGCACCCAGAGCTTATGGAAGTAAATATTATACTCGACCTACTGAACCAAGTTGGGATTCCAGTAGCGATTAGTGTTATTCTGATGTGGTTTATCAAGTACCAATTTGATGAAAGCAGGAAGGAACGTGAGGAAGCTAGAGAAGATCGATCTGAGAATGAAAAGCAAGTATTAGATTTGCAACGGGATTTCAACTCTCAAATGGTTGAAACGATTGGGAAACTAACACATGCAATTGAGAATAATACTAGAGTTGTTGAATCTTTGAAACTAAGATAATGGTCCAATTATTTATTTTCTGTATAGTATTCTGGAGTATATATTTTTTAAGTAAAATGACATAACAAATGGCTAAAGAAACGACTACTACGGTTATAACGAAACCAGATGTTCCTAAACCGATCAAACCTTCAATGTCGGTCAATGAGAGGATTCAAGTATTCAGGTTTGTTGCTAGGTTTATCATTGGGTTGTTTGCTCTCTCTACATTCTTATACATTGTTCACGTTATGTTAGGTAGTGCTGAAGAGTTGCCGACCAGCTCCAAGGATTTGCTTAACATACTTATCGGGGCATTTATCCCGATCCTTGCTGGTATTGCGAAGTTCTACTTTGAGTCTGGTGGTGATCTCCATCAAGAAGCAGAAAAGAATCCTATTCCACCCCATCCTGAGAAGGAAGGTGTGGAAAATGAACAAACTGTTTGAATCGATTGTAACTTGGGTAAATCTAAAATTTGGAAAGGAACCAATGATACCTCCTAATGTGATGACATTTGCAGCAAAATTTTTATGGGATATATGTGAAGATTCACTGCAGAACTTTGGAAAGGAACACCTTAAAAAACATTTGGACAAAGCACCTAAAGAGTTTGTTGATGCTTTGAACAAAGGTGTAGAAGAAGATAAGGATCATGATAAAAACAATATTTTAGATTGGATTAAGTGAAGATCAGTAAGAACTTTTCTTTGGGGGAGATCTGCAAGTCTGACATTGCTCAGAGATTAGGACTCAAGAATGAGATCACACAGGAGGGTCTTGTTGCTCTGACTGCATTAGTCACAAACTGTATGCAACCTCTCAGAGAGGAGTTTGAGAGATCCATTCGTTGCAATTCTGCATGGAGAACCCCCCCCGTTTCAGAAGCAATAGGAAGCACCTCCCGGTCACAGCATTGCAAGGGTGAGGCAATGGATTGGGAAATTGTGGGTCTGGATAATAAAGAGTTGGCACAGCAAGTTCCTACGATTCTAAGAAATTGGGATCAGATGATCCTTGAACTGTATGATGAGTCTGAGAAAAATCCTGAGATCCGTATGGAGACAGGATGGATACACCTCTCTTATAATCGAATGGGAGACAATCGGAGACAGATCCTCAGAGCATTCCGTAAGGGTAAGAAAATCGTTTACGAACCTTGGGATCTGAGTTAGTTTGTGACACACAAGACTAGGATTCTTGGGACTACTTATGGGACTGTAATAGTCCCAAAACTGGTAACATTAAACCTTGAGACCTTGGATTGTTTCTCAATCTGGTGTACCAGATTCAGGGAATTGTCCTCCCTCAAGTGAGCATAGCGTTTAACAAGGTCTGTACCTGAGTGACCCAGTTGAATTGCAATCTCCAGATCGGTCGCTTTGCTTTGTGCTAAGTAGGATGCACAACAGTGCCTGAGATCATGCCAGTGAAAGTCCTCCAGACCTGCACGTTCACAGACACCTTCAAAAGACTCCCTCAATGGAGTCTGTCCTGCCACCGGGGTCCCATTTACGTGGAATACATACCCTGAGATACAGGGGGTCTTACGGAGGTCTCTGAGAAGATCGAGAGCATCTCCTGCGACTGCAACCTTGCGGTTGAGTCCTGTCTTGGTGTGGGTGAGGAGGAGGAGACCTTGCTCCAGATCCACATTCTCCCATTTCAGACCTCCTACATAACAGTCAAAGACCCTCTGGGGGTCTCTGAGGGGTCTCCCATTTCGGTCCTTCTTATAGGACTTCTTGGGAAACAGTTCCCCCCGTCTGCATCCTGTCTGAATGGAGATCCTGACTGCAAGATAGAGGTGAGGGTTCGTGGAGTTCCTGCACTCTTTATAGAGTCTCTCCAGTTCCTCTGGAGTTAACCAACGGTCTCTAGCATTCTTGACTTTGAGAGACTTCACCCGTCTGCATGGGTTGTCTTCCAACCA
>NZCP01000033.1 GCA_002686465.1 Candidatus Woesebacteria bacterium
CCCTTAATAAGCAAATCCAGAACTTACATTCATTTGATGATTTAAGTGAATTATTAATAAAATTTGTGAAATCGCGTTTAGTCCGACCGGCCTGGGCCTCAACTATGTTTGCCCCTATACTAGTTGCACTTCTTATTAATTGCCTGGCTATAATATTATTTGACATATTTTTATTATCTATTTGTTTTATTAGATTGATGATAGATAGTGCATAAAGATAAGCTCGCTTACCAAAGTCATTTTTTATTTTTGAATTATTTTTTTGCATTTTTCTTTTTACTTTTTTATTTGATTAAAAACACAGCTGCGCACTGTGTTGAGTATTGTTGAGGTAATAAATAAACGCCCCCACCCAGAAGAGGGTGACGGCGCTGTGTTGGTGAGTAAAGTATAGCAAGTCCAATATTTAGGTCAAGCAATTATGTGGACTTTTTTGCTATAATAGGGTAGAGTATCTTTTCAAGCCGGGATGGTGAAACTGGTAGACACGCATGGTTTAGGACCATGTGCCGTAAGGTGTGAGGGTTCGAGTCCCTCTCCCGGCATTATTTATAAGATTTCTTTTTTAGTCTATGCAAATCATCGGCCACCGCGGCGCCTCAGGTCACGCGCCAGAAAACACCTTAGCTTCTTTTCAAAAAGCTTTAGATTTTAAGGTGGACATGGTTGAGTTGGATGTTCGACTTTGTAAGACCGGCGAGTTAGTTTTAATGCATGACAAAGATGTTGAACGAACTACTAATGGTCACGGTGAGGTATCCGATTTAACTTTAGCAGAATTAAAAAAATTAGATTCAGGAGAGGGTCAAAAAATTCCGACTTTAATTGAAGTAATAGATTTAGTTAATCGGCAGGTACCAATTATTATCGAATTAAAAGGTGAGGGTACCGCTCGGCCCGCCGTCCAGACAATTCATAGATATGTTAAAGAATCAGGATACAGTAATTCTGATTTTATTGTGTCTTCTTTTCGACACAACGAGCTGGCCACGGTTCGTCGTCTGGATCCAAACATCAACGTGGCCACGTTGTGGTGGAATTTGCCGATCGACGTCAATAAACTCGATCCAATGATTATCGATGCGCGTTTGAGTATTCTAACTAGTGAAATAGTAAAAGAAGCCCAAGCCGCTGGTCGACGCGTACATGCTTTCGTTGGGAACGAAATGTCTGAAATTAAAGAAGCCAAGTCTTTAGGTGTTGACGCAATTCATACCGATTATCCAGATCGAGCGCAAAAAATATTATAAATACTTATGAATTTTGAACTTAAGGTAGCCTTGCTTGATCACAAAAAAACCGAAGCCGAACTGGCCGAGCTTGGTGCTAAATTTATTGTCGAAGACGAAGTAGTCGATACTTATTTTAATCAACCTTCGGGCAAAGTACTTAAAGTTGCCCGAAACAATAAAGGTGATTGGTTGGTTAAACTACGCGCGGCGGGCGATGGGTTTGAACATATAGCTAAAGAAAAATTAGACGACGCACAAGCAGTAAAACGTAAATTAGCCGAAGAGCATGGCTTACGGCGAGTTATTCAAAAAAGACGAAAGATTTTCTCTTACAATAAATACGAAATTTCCGTAGAACACGTGCAAGGACTGGGAGATTTTTTAATTATCAAAGGAGACGAACGCGTGCCGGATGAAGTTTTAGCCAAGCTTGGTTTGCAGGGCTCAGTGTTTGTGGCTGTGCCCTTTTGTGATTTAAAACCAAAGCGGTAGGCGATGCCTAAAAAGTTCCAGCGTAAAATTGAAGATTTTGTTTGTTCTAATTGTGGGCAGCAAGTGAAAGGGGACGGTTATACCAATCATTGTCCAAAATGTTTGTGGTCGCAGCACGTGGATGTAAATCCTGGAGATCGCCAGGAAAACTGTGGCGGCCAGATGGAGCCGGCTTCAATTGAAGTAAAAGGAGGAGAAAAAATAATTACTCATAGATGCGTAAGTTGCGGAGAGGAAAGAAATATTAAAGCTCGGCCTGAGGATGATTTAGATGCGATGATGGAGCTGATGTAGTAAAAAGTAAAATTTTTTATAAATAGAAGTGCTCCGGATCGCAAACTTGCGATGCCGGAGCTTTTTGATCCTCGATCAGCTATCGTAGGGAGCGACGAATCGATAGAACGCTAAGACAGCCGACAATCAGGCCGCCCAGTACGTATTGGGATACATACCAAAAATCGGTCGTCCCGACAACAATACTGCACATACGAATTGCAGCAACAAGCACCACGAGTGCCGACACAACCAGGAACAGCACTCCCAACCAGAAGAACCAGGCATTCCCACTATTACTGTGGCTTGCAACAGACATGGCAGCGTCCTTTCCTGTCTTGTAGGGTAGAGTGGTAAAAGGTTCGACACTTCATTAAGTATAAGCTTATTTTGCCAAACAAAAAAGTCGCACCCGCCCTGTTACTTATTCTTATTGAAAAGTAATGGGGCAGATGCGGCCGGGTCTTTTTGAACGTTTAAGTGCTCGGTTTTTTGCGAGTCAACGAGTCTCTTACTGCCTTCTTTATCTCGGGCGATAAAAGTTGATTTAGCTTTCTGTAGCTCACGTGTGCAATGATGGCTATTGAGAGGAAACCAAGACAGCTAATGCCTGCGATAAATCGGAAATCGAAGTTTTTTATAAAGGCAATAATTGTGCCTGTGCACATGAATGCCAAAAGAGAGTAGCTGGTATAGCTGAGTATTGCCAGCATGTCGGAAGCAAACACTAGCATGATCATTTGAGATCTGACCATAGCGCCAACGTCCATCACCACGCCCATCAATTGCCCTTCATCGTCAGGACTTTCAAAAGGTACACTTTCTGGGCCGGGATCGTCAGAGGTACTATCAGGCTTTTGATCTAAATCTGAATCTTTCCATCTTTTTTGATCTTCCATCGTTTTGTCCTTATAATGGAGGTTCACCGTCAGTGTTTGAAGTTCCAAAACGTCCGCCACCGTGGCTTTCGGATCCACCGCTACACATTGCTCCAACCAGAATCGATACCGCGATTAACGCAACGGCAACTAGGAGAAATTCTCCTGCATGTTCATTGCGAAATGATTCGTTTAGATTGGAGATAGTTAGAATGACGGTGGGTGCGCAGAGTGTGCCCAGAGCCATACCAACAGGTAATTTAAACCAACCAGCAAATATGCCCCAGGCGAAAAAAACTATAATGTCTATAATAACCGTGCCCCAAATCGTTAGTTGAATTACGAAATCGTAATTGTCGGGGTCGTTGCGTTTTACACGAATGGCAAGCACCGGAATCGCAAAACATAAAAACCCGAGAAAGTTTTTAAGCTTGAATTTCATATCGACTCCCTTGCAAGTTTGGCGAACCAGTCGGCGATACATATTAAGAGCTTTACTAGAAACATGCAGCCGATACATAAGATAAGCAAGCTAAATCCATCAAGAATTTTTTCAAATGGACCGAGCAGGATGATTTTGAAGCCGCAAAATGCAATCCAAATGCCGGTTAGGAAACCTATGCAAGCTCCAATCGTTACTAGGGCGCCGCAAAAAAACCATACTGGAAAAAAGATTCCCATTGGTTCATCTTCGTATCGGAGTAACTTCTGCTGCTCTTCGTCAGTTGTCTGATTAGGTGATTCAAACATGTCAAAGACCTTTGCTAAAAGCGGTAATCTTTCAGTTCAGCGATTATTAATAATAGGTCTAAATTATTAAAAAGTCAATCCAATAAAAAAAGCCGCACCCGCCCCATGGTTTCAGAAGTAAACTACTAATGAAACCACGGGACGAATGCGGCGCAAGGCTCACGATTCAGAGGGCTTGGAAATTTTCTTTCTTCCACTAGCTATTCTGTAGACATCAACAATTAAAAGCAGTGCGCCAATAGTGCCCGATCCATAAACTACTATGTGACAAAAAAGTGAAAAATCACCTAAGTAAGGATCTGACGTTGGCCATTGACAGCCTAGCCCAAATAGCATAGCTAGTAATGGTCCGAAAGGAGCAAGAGTCCATTCAAATCCTTTGTTATCATCCGATGGAGTGTAAAACCTGTCCACCAGAATTAATATCCAGATAAGCCCTAGGATTATTCCGTTCCGTAGGGCAAAGATTCTCGCCTCGGTTGGAGATAGGTACCAGAAAACGGTGACGGCGATTAGCATGGCGGCAGCCAATACCCAGGAAAGCGTTGTAGGTTTCATCACGTGGCTCCTTCTTAGGTAATGCAATTGCCTTCGATGGTTTCTGCTCCCTGTCTTATCGTTTGGACATTTCGCAGGATAAACCACGAGAATAAAACCAAAACTAGAGCTATTCCTCCAACGGCAGTCCAGGTGAACCACAGGTAATTATCTGCCACGATTTTTTCCCACAAGTGGGAAATTATCATGAAGCAGATAATCAGGTAGGCAATAAAGGCCTTAAAGATTATGAATCCTATGTTGCCGCAGCACTTAGCTACCTCATCACAGTATTCTTCAACATCCTCATGCAGTTGGCGTGTGCCCGCGTGTCGATGGTTAATCGGTGAGGCACTTGAGGTAGGCTCACTCATTTGAGTTTTCTCCTTCTTTTTGGAAAATGGACACTAACACCAAGGTCACTCCTACAGCACTCATACTTCCTATGGTGAAGTAGGGAGGATCTGATTGGATCGTCCAGCCAGATTTACCCGACGTCTCATGGAAGAAATCCGATTCCGGACTGTTGCCTGTAACAAACATGAACATGGCAACAGCTACTACAAGCAAGATAATACCTGCAATAAACATTTTATTGTTCATCTCAAGTCCTTTCTAGCTAGGTGTTTAATGAGATTTTTTCGTGTTGTCAAAGTTCCTTTTTCGATTGCACCGACAAGGTGTATCGATTATTTAAACTACGCTTATTGTTAAATTAAGTCAATAAAAAAACCGCGACTGTTAGGCATGACACCACAGTCGCGGTTCTTCGATACGGACCCTTGGGAAAGGTCCCGCACGAAAGGCAAGTTACATTGAAGGCGAACGTAGTCTTCGTATTCCGGAAACCTGATTTGCAATTTTCCACATGTACACTGAAGCTACGATCAGACAGATAGAAACCAGGATACATGTGATGAACACAAACCAGTATGCTTCAGCTTCTTCCCATTTGTAGTTCATCAACTTTAATTTTTGCCATGATCCACTACACATTATCCAAACACCTGCCAAGGCAAATATTTGGGTCCAGAAGAAACGGGTGCAGTAACGATTTGTAGTGCAAGGGCTAACATCGACGGTTTCAGATTTTTTACCTTTCGACATAGTAAGGCTCCATCTCGTTTTCGTTTTGTCTTTTTTCACCAACAATAAAGATTCCAGTAATCATCAACGCAACCGTGATTAATACGACAAGCCCAAAGCCAGTAGTTTGGAGTAGGTTTTTTGAGGTTTGGTATGCTGGGAAAATCCAAACGATAATTCCCATGTATGCGATCGAGCATACTATGAACAGCCAACCAAAACATTTCCATACGATTGGATTCAATTCAGTCTCCTTCGAGTAAGGTTTGCAAAGATCTAACATGCGAAGTGAAGTACTGATACTATAGGAGGTTTGTTTCTTTGTCAATGAATTGGCAGAGTTTAGTCATTTTTTTTATCAACTGTGGATGCCTAGATTTAGGTAAAAGGTGGTAAAATCAGTGTTTTTTTGCCTTTTCTTGACATGTTTGGCCGATTCCTATATAATAAGGAGTAATAATACTGTGTCCACAAGTAGTAAAAAAATAGTAAAAGGGAGCGAAAATAAATAAGTTTATACATTAATAGAATATGCGTATCAGTAAGTTAACTTCTAACAAATCGAGCGGCTAAAGCGACTCATTTTTGTAGTTGGTACCGCTCGGAAGAGCGGTTTTTTAGTTCCTTAATTTCAAACATAACCTTCGACGACAGTTCCGGACATAAAGTCGGGAATCAACGCTGAAAGTTATGACTGCAGTTTGAAAATTGAATAAGGTCTACTGTAAAGCATGAGCCGACACTCGAGCTTTGCAGTATCAACACCTAAAGATGACCATCGTTCAGCGGTCTCTTTAGGATAAGCCCTTCAAGTATTTACTAACTCAAAACTTGAGGGCTAAGCAGCATTTTAAGAATCATAAGAACTTTCCGTTCTTGTGGTTAAGTAGAATTAAGAGCAAATGGGGGATGCCTTGACATCAAAAGACGATGAAGGACGTAGCAGCCTGCGATAAGCCTCGGGAAGGTGGCAAGCAACCTTTGATCCGGGGATCTCCGAATGGGGTAACCCGCCTGGTAGGAAGTACCAGGCATCATGCACTGAATTCATAGGTGTATGAAGACAACCCGGCGAACTGAAATATCTAAGTAACCGGAGGAAAAGAGAATAAATTGTCCTTTACTAAAGCTTCGGACAGTAGCGCGTTGCGCTACTCCTTAGCTTTAGGCAAAGGACCGATTCCCTGAGTAGTGACGAGCGAAAGGGGAACAGCCCAAACCTGTCGCGTGTTCGACGGAAGAAGTTTGCCTTCGGGTGAACGGACGACGTCGTTAAAGGTGCGAGCCGTTGCGCGGTGGGGGTAGTGAGTTTTATTTTTTCGAGAGCTCGCAAGCTCGACTGAGGTTTATGTATGTAGACTTCCCTAGTAGAAACTTCTGGAAAGGAGTGCCATAGAAGGTGACAGCCCTGTAGGCGAAAGGGGTTTACGCTTCAGGAATAACTCTCGAGTACCACGGGTCACGTGAAACCCCGTGGGAATCCGGCGCGACTATGCGCCAAGGCTAAATACTTTTGATGATCGATAGTGAACAAGTACCGTGAGGGAAAGGTGAAAAGTACCCCGTTAAGGGGGATGAAATAGTATCTGAAACCATTTGCTTACAAGGAGTCGGAGTTCCGCTTTGCGGAATGACGGCGTGCCTATTGAAGAATGAGCCAACGAGTTTGCTGTACGTTGCCATGCTTAACTCCGATAGGAGGAAGGCGTAGTGAAAGCGAGGGTTAACCGCCCGATCTTCACTTGAAATTCATTGTCACTTTTGTGGCCATGAATTTCTAGTGATAAGTAACGTACACAAGACCCGAAACCGAGCGACCTAACCATGGCCAGGGTGAAGGTGCAGTAATATGCACTGGAGGCCCGAACCCACTGATCGTGCAACATCAGGGGATGAGCTGTGGTTAGCGGTGAAATGCCAATCGAGCTCGGCAATAGCTGGTTCTCCTCGAAATAGCTTTAGGGCTAGCCTCGAATGATAACTATGGGGGTAGAGCACTGAATGGGGATGGATGGCGTAAGCCTACTATCCCTAACCAAACTCCGAATACCATAGTTTTTACGTTCGGGAGTTAGACTACGGGGGCTAAGCTCCGTGGTCGAAAGGGAAACAGCCCAGACCGTCGATTAAGGTCCCCAAATCTTACCTAAGTGTGAAAGGTGGTGGGGTGACTCAAACAACCAGGAGGTTGGCTTAGAAGCAGCCATCCTTTAAAGAAAGCGTAACAGCTCACTGGTCGAGTTGCCCCGCGTCGAAAATGTAACGGGGCTAAGGTAAGTACCGAAATCACGGACTCCCCGCCATCCGGCGGGGAGTGGTAGAGGAGCGTTCCCTGTGTGTTGAAGCGGCATCGCGAGTTGCCGTGGAACGCAGGGAAGTGAGAATGTTGGCATGAGTAGCAAAAAGAGTGGTGAGAACCCACTCGGCCGTAAACCCAAGGTTTCCTGGGCAACGTAAATCGTCCCAGGGTTAGCCGGTCCTAAGACGAGGCCGAAAGGCGTAGTCGATGGATGAGCTGGTTAATATTCCAGCGCTGCTGTTAATTTCCAATGGAGTGACGCATCTGCCCAAGTTGGGCGTTGTATGGCTACACGTCGTTTACTCGGGCGTGAATGGTAGGTAAATCCGCCATTCATAAGCGCCTAGGTTGACGAGAGGCGAAGCTTAGGCTAAGCCAATCCAGCCGTCGCAGGTGCCCAGAAAAACTTCTCGGGCTAAATTAATAGCAACCGTACCGATAACCAACACAGGTGGGTGGGCATAAGTGTGCCAAGGCCTACGAGATAACCCTAGTTAAGGAACTCGGCAAAACAGCGTCCGTAAGTTTGCGATAAGGACTGCCCGGCCGTCCGTAGGACGGCAACAGTTAACTTGTAACAGTTAACAATTAACTAAAAGGAATATTCCTTAGAGTTAATTGTTAATAGTGAATGGTTAATTGTCGCCGCCCTTTGGGCGGCTGGGCCGCAGCGAAAGATTCCAAGCGACTGTTTACCAAAAACACAGGTCCCTGCTAACACGTAAGTGGATGTATAGGGGCTGATGCCTGGCCAGTGTCCGAACGTTAAGGGGATGGGTTAGCGCTTCGCTGAAGCTCCGCGACAATTAACTTGTAACAATTAACAGAAAGGAATTTTTCCTGGAAGTTAAAAGTTAATCGTCAATTGTTAATGGTTCGCGAAGCGCCAGCGAAGCGCAAAGCCTTGATCCGAAGCGCGGATGAACGCCGGCGATAACTATAATCGTCCTAAGGTAGCGAAATTCCTTGTCGGGTAAGTTCCGACCTGCACGAATGGCATAACGACTTGGAAACTGTCTCAACTAG
>NZCP01000034.1 GCA_002686465.1 Candidatus Woesebacteria bacterium
ATGAAGTAAATTTCGGTAGTAAAAATTATTGCAATGGGACATTGTAGAAGAGGTAAGGCAAGTAAGGTTTTACATGGCAAACGGCGAGCAGGATGCTCGCTAAGAAATCTTGGGAGATTTAAGTTGCTTACTGAAACTAATCACGTTTCGTCATCAAGTAATAGTCAGCCGCTTCCATTCAACGTCAGCAGGTTTTGTGACGCTGTATTACCAGAAGTACGTCATGGTCTCAATGACAATTATTATGTCTGGTTAAAAAACATGCGTGCTTCGATTTGTCGAATTTGGGATGGCTTATTGCTTGAAACCGAAGAAGCATCGGATGATGCTTTTATGGAGTGGGTGAAACTATGCGTTTGGAGGAAAGAAACGGCAAACATGATTTTTGCAGGTTTGATTGAGGCCGCATCCCGACTGGGTTTCGACGTTTTTCGTTTGGACCAACGGCAAATTCATGCCAATGATTTGGCAATCTTTCAAAGCAGGCATGAAGACTTAATGCCACCGCAGTTAACTCTTTCGGTGGTTGAACCGGCGGCCTAAGACGGGCAGGCAAGTGATCCGATCGGATCACTGTCATAATCATGAACTCATAGGGACAACGCAAACTTTTTGTGCGCGTTGTCCCTCAACTCTTTTAGGGAAAAATTTAAATAACAAAATACCCTGTCGCGAGACAGGGATGTTTTGTTATGCTTTTTTGGCAGGGGCGGAGGGAATCGAACCCCCGTATCAGGTTTTGGAGACCCGCATTCTACCACTGAACTACGCCCCCATAAAATCATAAGCCCTGTTAAAGGCCTATGATTACTTGGTTTCTTTATGATCGGTATGCTTTTTGCAATGTCGACAGAACTTTTTAATCTGCAAACGATCTTTGATAGTTTTCTTGTTTTTTCGAGAGTAGTAGTTAGTTCGTTTACAGCCACTACACTCTAATTTTATCATACTGTCTTGAGACATAAAATATGTTTATTTATCATAGCCGAGGAGAGGAATCGAACCCCCAACCTACGGTTTACAAAACCGTTGCTCTACCGTTGAGCTACCTCGGCTCGGGCCGGACACGGTCATCGGATCCATATACACTACTATATTTTCTAGAAAATATCAAGTCTTATATATCCAATAAGTATAACATTGATTTTTGTCGGCCTGAGCTGTAAAATTTGGGTAGAAAATAAATTACTTTATATGACCAGCGAATCCGAAAGACCAATTCCCGACGAAGTAAGAGAAGGGAAGGAACAAGAGAGAGAATTAGATATTTCACGGATCGATCCAGAGGATCGTGATGGTATTGAGGCTTATTATAAATTTGAAGTCGATCATGGGTTTAGTGAAATTGACCCTAAAAAAACTACTCTAGACGGTATGGTTGATTTTAGGCAGACTCAAATGCGGGAAGAAAAATTAAAAGTGGCTGTTGCTAATGAAGGCGACGAATTGGTGGCGACTAGCGTGGTGGTTTTAGAAAATGGAACTATGGGTAAAGAGATGGGTGAAGACGAAGCTTACGCAGCTGGCACAGTTGTCATGGATGGAAAACGAGGGGGTGGGATTGGAGAAAAAATGGCTGCCGAACAAGACAAGATAGCGAGGGAGGCTGGCAAGAAATCAATGGTCACTGTTATTACAAATACTAATCATCCTAGCATGCGCTTACGAATGAAGACGGGTTATAGGTTGGAAGGTGTTGAGTATAGGGCAGATGAAGTAAATTATAAATATAGAAAAGATTTAACAGGTGAGACCGAAGAAAGTATTGATTGGGTTGTCGAGGTTGCTGATGGTAGGTTAAATCAATATTCTGGTGACTTTGATTCAACTGCACCTGATCAAATACTAATAGATCCTGAGAATCAAGGAGCAGTTGAGGTGGCAATTGAGCAAGGTTATCAGGGTATGCATTTATTGCGTCCTGAGGATTTTAACAAAGGAAATGAAGGAGCTACTATCGAAAAAAATATGGTGGTGTTTGGACGATAATTATTGACGTTTGACGCGTCGACTTTTTTTTGGCATTCTTGAGTAGTATGTCAACTCTATCTTGGATAATTTTAAGTGGTGTAGCCATGAGTCTCGTGGCCCTAAGCGGGGCGCTTATTTTAGTATTCCAAGAAAAGATACTCAAGAGAATTCTTTTGCCTCTGGTTGCGTTTTCGGCTGGAGCCATGCTCGGGAGTGCTTTTTTCCATAACCTTCCCGAGGCGATCGAAGAGCTTGGTAATGGGTTATCTCCATTTATTTGGTTAGTGGTTGGTTTCTCCACTTTTTTCTTGTTGGAGCAATTTATTCATTGGCATCATTGCCATCGCGTGCCTTCTGAGCACTCCGGCGGGCATACTCACAAGCACCCAAGTCCCTTAACCTATCTAGTTTTACTGGGCGATGCATTACACAATTTAATTGACGGTGTGTTGGTGGCGGCGGCCTTCATTATAGAAATTAGACTAGGTTTAGTAACCTTATTGGCAGTGGCTGCACACGAAATTCCCCAGGAAATAGGAGACTTCGGAATCTTAATCCACGGTGGCTGGAAGCGCGCCAAAGCGTTATTGCTTAATGTAGTTTCGGGCCTTACCTTCTTAGTTGGTGGTTTGATCACTTATGCTTTTGCTCAAAACGTAAATATTATTCTGGTTTTACCTTTTGCGGCTGGTAGCTTCTTATACATTGCCGCGGCCGACCTTATCCCGGAGATTAAACATGAGGAGGACACTGGTAAAAAGGCGATATACTTCGCAGCCTTTATTTTAGGCTTACTTTTGTTGTTGGGAGTAAAACTTGGGTTTGAATAAATCCCTTATGAAAAATAAAAATGTAGTAATTCTCGGGGCTGGACGAATCGGCCGAGCCTTAGCTAAGGTTTTAGGTAAGGCAGGAAATAATATTGAATTATGGGACGTTAAGCCAGGATTGGTGCGGCGTCAGAAAAAATTGGTGGACATTATTCCGTCCGCCGATTTTATTTTTATATGCGTGCCTTCAAGCGCTCTCCGGATAGCTATTAAATCTATTAAACCCTACTTATCAAAAAAAGCCGTAATTGTTTCACCTAGCAAGGGTATTGAAAAAGGCAGGAAAAAAACTGTTGATCAGATTTTAACCAATGCTTTGCCTGTTAATCAGGAATGTGTAGTGTTGGGGGGTGCGATGATGGCTGAAGATATGGTGCGGGGGCGCATGGCGGTAGGAGTAGCGGCAGCAAAAAAAATTTCAACGGCAACAAAAGTTAAAAATTTATTTAAAGACACAATTATTATAATCGAATCGTCTTCAGATTTTTATGGGGTGGCTATATCCGGTGTATTAAAAAATGTGTATGCAATTGCTTTGGGGGTGGCAGATGGTTTAAGGTGGGGGAGTAATGCCAAAGGGTTTTTAACTGCCCAGGCCATTAACGAAATGTCGGGGATTGTAAAAGCTTTAGGAGGGCAGAGCAATACAGCTTTCGGTCAGGCAGGTTTAGGTGATTTAATTACGACAGGTTTTAGTAAAGATTCGCATAATCGTCAATACGGTCAAAAATTAGCTCGCACGGGACATTGTTCAATTTCCGCTGAAGGTTGTGTGTCGGTTGGGTCGGTTGTATTTTTACTTGGGAAACGATCTAAAAATTATCCTCTTTTAGTAGCTGTTAATTCAGCGGTAAATGGTAGGCAAAATGTCACCAAAGCTTTCAAGCAATTCCTCGCCCAGTACTAAATTAGCCTTAGTCCTCGACGTCGGCACAACCGGAGTGCGGGCGGTTGTTTTTGATCAGGGCTACAATGTTATTTCTCGCGCATATAAAAAATTAAAAAGAAGTACTCCCAAGTTAGGGTGGGTGGAACAAAGTCCACTAGAGATATTAAATTCAAGTAAACTAGTTTTACGACAGGTTGTTAGAAAGGTTGGATTACCAGCCAAGTCCTACGTTGGTTTTGGATTAACCAACCAACGTGAGAGTTCTATTTTGTGGGATAGTCATACTGGACGATCAGTTTATCCCTCTTTAGTTTGGCAGGATTCGCGAACCAAAGGGGAGTGTAATAAATTGGAAAAAAAATACGGCCAGGATGTTCGCCAGAAAACAGGTTTGGCTATAGATTCTTATTTTTCTGCTTCGAAGATTGGTTGGGTTTTGCAAAATGTTCCCAAGGCTCGGAGTTTATTGGGGCAGGGAAGGTTACGTTTTGGTACCGTTGATTCGTGGTTGATTTGGTATTTATTAGAAAATAATCCGCACTTAACAGATTACACTAACGCATCCCGGACGCTACTGTTTAATATTAAAACTTTGCGGTGGGATAAAAATTTGCTCGATATTTTTAACATCCCAAAATTTGTTTTGCCTAAAGTAAAAGCCTCGCGGGCATCGTTTGGAATATTAAAAAAGGATGTAGTTGGTTTTACTTTGCCGACAGTATCGGTGATTGGTGACCAGCAAGCTAGTTCGTACGCAGCCGGAAGTAAACCAGGGACTACTAAGGTTACTTTTGGAACAGGAGCTTTCGCCGTGCAGGTGTTGGGTAAACGTTTTGTTATTCATAAGCCACTATTTACTACCTTGGTGCCTAACCAAAAAGGATCAGGTAAACCACTGTATGCAGTTGAGGGAAAAATTTCTGATTGTGGAGCTCGTTTTGAAAAGGTGCTGAAAAACCCGGCCGCTTTTCGTAAGCTTAGTCATGTGATGGCTCTCGAGGTTAATACTTTTATGAAATTATTACCCAAAAAACCAAAAGAGTTAATTGTTGATGGGGGAGTTGTTCGTGATGGACCTTTGCCAGACGTTTTAGCTAAAGTGACTGGAATACCAGTTAAAAAGCAAGCAATCCCTGATGGTACTGCTTTAGGCGTGGCAAAATTAATAATAAATTAAATTTCAACTTGTAATTAGCTTGTTTATGTTGTATTATTTAAACGTTTTAAAGGTTTAAGTTTTCACTTTATCTAAGTAAAATATAGTTTTTAGAATCTAAAGAAGTATGGCCATGTTTTCTTTTGGATTGGGAAAGCCAAAAACAGACCCAAGTCCCCAAAAACAAAAAGTTACCCGTAAACCTTCCAGGCAGGTATCGCCACGTACAAAATCGGTTCCAAAACCAAAGGCCAGCCCAGTTCGAAAAGTCACTCGTCCAGCCATAGCCAAGACTCCAGTAAGGCCGGCTGTAAGAGGTATTGTAAAACCGGCAGTCAAAGCCGCTGTTAAGCCAGTTACTAGAGTGGGCACAAAATCTGCTTTACCTGTTAAGGCGCCGGTCAAGCGGCCCGCGGTTACTAGGACACCTAACCAAACAGTTACTCAGAAGCCCAAAGCAGATATAAAGTCTTCTAGGGCTCAGCAAACTCTAAAAGTTTCTTTTCCCGATTTAGCCAAGAAGCGAGGTTCGGTCCCGGCCGTATTGGATGCCATAATTCTGACGCTCTAAAGTATCTAGCTTCAGACATTCATTTAGAGCCAAATGAAAAAGATGTTTTGGTTCGTTTTCGTATTGACGGGGTATTGCAGCACGCTGGCAATTTAGTCAAAACTTTTTATGACAATATATTGAATCGGGTAAAGGTTCAGGCTCAGCTACGTACTGACGAACATCAGGCGACTCAAGACGGCTCAATTCGACACGTTAAGCAAGGTCAAGTTACGGATTTACGTATTTCCATAATTCCTACCCTGGAAGGTGAAAAAGTTGTTATGCGTGTCCTAACTGAGTATGTAAAGGGTTTAACTTTGTCTAGTTTAGGATTATCGCCAGAACATGAAGAATTAGTTAGAACGGCAGCCAAAAAACCTTTCGGTATGATTTTGGCCGTTGGGCCAACGGGGTCGGGTAAGTCGACGACTTTGTATAGTGTGCTAAGGATTTTGAATAATCCAGGAATTAATATTACGACTATCGAAGACCCTGTGGAGTATCGGTTAGAAGGTGTAAACCATATTCAAGTTAATCCGAGGACAGAACTTACTTTTGCTCGCGGACTTCGTTCGATTGTGCGACAAGACCCCGACGTAATTTTAGTTGGGGAGATTAGAGATAAAGAAACGGCTGTGATCGCGGTTAATGCCGCCTTAACAGGTCAGTTGTTACTCTCTACATTTCACTCCAACGACGCGGCCACGGCTATCCCAAGATTGTTATACATGGGTACCGAACCTTTTCTTTTGGCCTCCACTTTAGAAATTGTAATTGCTCAACGTCTGGTTCGTAAAATTTGTGAAGAGTGTAAGGTTAAGTACACTCTCAGGTCTAAAGAATTAGCAGCTATTTCTGGAGCTGCCGCCAAGTTTTTGAATAGTCGTGATGTTACCTTATTCAAAGGGGAGGGCTGCCAGGCTTGTAGCGGCACCGGCTACAAAGGCCGGACTGCAATTTATGAAATTATTAGAGTAACTCCCGAAATGGAAGATTTAATTTTAAAAAATCCTTCAAGTAAGCAAGTCTGGGAAATGGCGCGTCAACAGGGGGCGGGTTCTTTATTTGAAGACGGTTTAAGGAAAATTCAGGAAGGGCAGACAACAATTGAAGAACTTACCAGGGTTGCTTCCCCAACAATTCAAGATTAGGTTTTTATTTTTTAGTATGGCCTTATTAAATTTTAAGAAAAAAGAAACTGACGAGTCTAAAGTATCAAAACCGGTCGCTCAGCAGCCGGTTAAGTTGACTAATGAGCAAACTGGCTCTGTAAAACAAAAACCAAAAGTATCTTGGAATACTTTTGCTGATTCTGAGATAAGAAAAAAGTTAACGGGAAAGATTGTTAAATCTGAACAGACCGATACAAAACCTTCTCTTAAGGATAAAATATCCTCCAAGTTATCTAGAAAAAAGAATCCTACTGAGCGGGGTGGGAAAAAACCTGACACAAAACCAAAAAAGCCAGCACCGTTCGCGACTTTTGGACTCAGGGAGGAGACAGAATATTTTTTAGAAAATTTAAGTTTATTACTTTCGGCCGGTTTAGATATCTTATCTGCTATAGATGCTTTAGGTAGGGAGATTAAATCAGTTCGATTGCGAAAAATTATTGCTGAAGTAAAAACAGATGTAGAAAATGGATCTGCTTTGTGGCAGGCCTTTTTTAAAACAAGATTATTATCTGAAAACGTTATTTCTTTAATCAGAATTGGGGAAGAGTCTGGAAGGTTGGTAGAGAATTTAAGAGTAATAATTATTCAGCAGGAAAAGCAGCGTATATTTAAGTCCCGGGTACGATCGGCTATGATGTACCCATCTATTGTTTTAGGCTTGGCGGTAATTATCGGATTAGGAATCGCCTGGTTTATTTTGCCTCGCTTAGCAACTGTATTTGCAGGTTTGAATGTTGAGCTTCCCCTGATAACTAAAATATTAATTGGCCTGGGAGAATTTTTGGGGGAGTATGGAGCAATTGTTGTGCCTAGCTTTTTGGGATTGATTGCGTACATTGTTTATTTCTTATTTTTCCGAAAAAAATCTAGGCATATTGGACAACGTATATTATTTACTTTTCCGATTGTCCGTCGTCTAGTAATGCAAGTGGAGCTTGCTCGGTTTGGCTTTGTTTTAGGGACTTTACTGCACGCAGCCTTACCCGTGGTGGGGGCCTTGTATTCAATGGTTGACGCGACCACGTTTCAAATCTATAAAAAGTTTTATGCGTTTTTATGGGAACAGGTTACAGACGGAAGTTCTTTTCAGGAAGCTTTCGATAAATATCCTAAATCGGAAAAGTTGATTCCTTCTCACATTTTGCACGTAAACTTATCTTATATTTTTCAAAATTCTGGGGGCCATGAGATAATTGTTAGGTTTAATAAAGAAGGTAAAAAATTAACTGAGACGACTTTTAGTTTGCCAGTTTCTTCAAGTATAGAAGATGTTGGTAGCCAAAATGACTCCGTAAATTTGTTGTTTGTGTTGGTTGGCGTGGTAGCCTTGTTTGGTGGATTTAGTTTAGGAAAATTTCATAAATTGAAAAGTTAAAATGGCAGAAAGCGTTTGGAAAAATAAGAAAGTCTTTATTTCCGGCTCGGCCATAGGGCTTGGTCGGTCTTTGGCGTTGCAGGCAGCAAAGAATGGAGCAATTGTAATTGGTAATTATCGAACTAGTAAAAAACAAGCTGATGGCTTACGTAAACTTTTGAAAAAATATAATAAAAGATCGGATGTGATTCAAGCTGATTTAACCTTGGCCAACGAAACACGAGATTTATTTAAGGTAATACATAAGCAATTTGGGCACTTAGATATTCTGATCAACAACGTTGGAGAATTTATTTATAAACCTTTTGACAAAGTGACTTACGCAGAGTTTTCAGAGGTTATAGATTCAAATCTTAAAATAGCTTTTCATTGCTCAAAACTTGCTTTAAGCCCAATGAAAAAAAGAGGACAAGGACATATAATTAATCTAGGGTGCGTTGGGGCAGATCGTGGAGTTATTAGACCTTTGACTACGCCTTACTATATCGCCAAGGCCGGCGTAATAACATTGACCAAGATTCAAGCAGCTACTTATGCGCGTTATGGGATTAATGTGAACGCAATTTCGCCGGGCGTAATCGAGACTA
>NZCP01000035.1 GCA_002686465.1 Candidatus Woesebacteria bacterium
TAATTGTTTGCCAGCCTCGAGCATAGCTGAATGTGTCATGCGTCGAATGGTGAACATTACTTCCCTTAAATTTCGACGAGCATCGATGGCAGCGTCGTCACTGATCCTTCGCACATCCTGCAGATTGACTCCAGCCTGCCGGCACCAAAGCAAAAGATCATTGAATCTTGGAATCGTAACATCTTCAGCCACGGCCACAGCCACGCTTGCACCGCGTAGCATGCTCAACATTCCGTGCGAAAAACGTTTCCATTTTCGATGGAATATTAGCCAGTGATGATTGGATCTTTGGAATGGGGTGTCCCCGGACGGTTCATCCCAAACCGTCCAATACATCTGACCTGTTTTGAGGTCAATCACGATCATATCGCTATTCCAGCGATACAAAACTTCGCAGATTGGGCGGGTCACCTTGTCTTCGGTGGTGCCGTCCTTCTTCTTAACCTTTTGGTGATGCGTGATCCGCACAAACTCACCAACTTTGGCAAATTGCATCCTTGCAATACGACGTCTAGTCATGGTTCATTCCTTTCGTTCTGGAACCATAATATTTTGTAAAAAGGACAAGAATCTAAAATAGCTTTTTTTTGGCTCCTTGTCAAGGCTTGTCAGGGTTTGAGAATTAAGTTATTTTATCTTGATATGATTGTTTTAAAAAAATGAAAAACTTTTGGGAAAAATTAAATAAACCAATTTTTTGCTTGGCGCCGATGGCCGACGTGACCGACGCTGCTTTTCGAAAGATCATAGTTAAGTATAGTAAACCAGATATTGTGTTTACCGAGTTTGTCTCGTGTGACGGATTAAACTCGCCCGGTAAAGATAACTTGATGGTTGACTTAGAATTTTCAAAAAAAGAACGACCAATCGTCGCTCAGTTCTTTGGTTCGCGTCCAGAAAACTTTACTAAGTGTGCCAAGCTGGCGGTTAAGCTCGGCTTTGACGGGATCGACATAAACATGGGTTGCCCGATCAAAAAGATTGAGAAGCAAGGCGCTGGCTGTGACTTAATTCGTCATCCAAGGCTTGCTCAAGAAATTATCGCCGCCACCAAAGCCGGCGCAGGCAATTTGCCTGTTTCGGTCAAGACGCGCGTTGGTTACAACAGTGATGAGCTGGATACCTGGTTACCAACTTTGCTGGAAGCAAAACCGGCCGCCATTACAATTCATGCCCGAACTAAAAAGCAGATGTCCAAAGTTCCGGCTGAGTGGCATTTAATAAAAAAAGCGGTCAAAATTGCTAAAGGTTCGGGAGTTTTAATTTTGGGCAACGGAGATGTAAAAGATCTCGACGACGCAGCCCAGAAAGTTAAACAAACTGGATGCGATGGGGTCATGCTCGGACGAGCAATTTTTGGGAACCCCTGGTTGTTCGATAAAGATAAAAAAGAAGTTACTCGAGACGAAAAACTAAAGGTTATGGTCGAGCATACCAAGTTGTTTGAAAAACTTTTTAAAAACAAGAAAAACTTTGCGATTATGCGCAAGCACTATAAGGCTTATGTTGATGGATTCCCGGGAGCTAAGGCTTTGCGGATGAAGCTGATGGAAACGAAGAATGCGAGGGAGGTAGAGGAGATTGTGGCAGGCTTTCTTAGTCAGTAAGAGGCCAGTATTATTTGTCATCCCGAGCGAAACGGAGTGAAGCCGAGGGATCTTCCCGCTTTAATCAGCTAGCCGGGCTGGAAGATCTCTCCACTTCGTCCCTCAACTTCGTTCGGGACTTCGGTCGAGATGACAAATTAAAAAAAACAGCGCCACCCACGAGAAGAGGGTGACGCCAGTATTCAAGGTCGCATTGTTGGAATTGCAGTCAGATTTTTTTATCCGACGTATGGATGAGACCAGTGAACACTGCAACAGCGGTAGCTATTGGAGCAAGTTGGCACGATATGAGCCGTTGATGTATCCAGTAGCCTTGGCTGTCTAATAGTCTGCGGCCGAAGTGTTCAAGGGGAAAGACGAAAAAATGTCCACAACCGCAGCGGGCGAGCATTACTCCACAGTGTCTATTTCTTAGATTAAAGGCTCGTTTTAAACGATTGTTTTTTTTTCGGAAGCCCAATAGCTTACCTCGGCAAAGCCTTAATTCATCAACCAACCGTTTTTTGCAGTGGATGCAGATTGGTCCGTCAGCTTGCGGCATAGATGGTTTGGGTTCGTAGCCCCAAGAATTTGGAGGTTTTTCCATTACAAAATCCTTTCGTTACAAAGTCAGTTATACTGAATCTTCAGGCCACTTACCTGCTGCCTTGATTGCCTCGACGTGATGTTGGGCAATATGCATCCAAAAATGATTATGGCATTTTGGGCATCTAATGATAGCTCCTCCAACAGCTTTCTCTCTCGGAGCTGGTGGATTTGGGGTAAAGCCAACAACATAATTATGGAGACACCCATGGGGCGCTTCCCATTCACATGCGAAACGTTCGGCCCAGCTAGGACAAGCTGCCCAGCACATGCTTCTGTCCATTCCGTCAGTTAGTTGAACTCCCCAAGCATGGAGAGTTTCGGTGTCAGTCATGAATCTCTCCTTCACGGCTTGAGTTAAATAAAGTCAAAGATCACGATTCGTTATTATGTGCCAAATTTACTGACTTGTCAATCTGAATTTCAGATGCTAATTTAAACAAGCTATGATCGCCTTTCTACACGGAAAAATAGTTTCTGTCTCGCCGGTCGGAAAACGAGACAACAACTTCGTTATTAACGTAAACGGAGTTGGTTATTTAGTGCAAACAACCGGAAAAATATTAGGTGGCCTAAAACTCGAAGACGAAGTTACTATACATACCCACTTAGCCGTGCGCGAAGACGCTCAGGATCTGTACGGTTTTGACAGTCCCGAAGCCGTTACTTTTTTTAAAATGTTAATCGGCGTGCCGGGTATTGGACCAAAGTCTGCCCTCACTGTTTTAGAAGCGGCCGACTTGGAAGATATTCGTCATTCTGTCGCTGCCGACAACCCAGAGACTTTAGTTAAAGTTTCGGGTATGTCCAAACGCATGGCCGAAAAAGTTGTGGTTGGTTTACAAAGTAAGATTAAAGATTTTACCGTAAAAAATGTTTCCGGGGCAACCCCAGCAGCATCGGCCGACACAGAAGTGATCGAAGCCCTAGAAGCGCTTGGTTTTAAACCGGCCGACATTCGTGATTCATTAAAGAACATTGATTCTGAAGGCAAAGAAAGTGGGGAGATAGTTAAAGAAGTTTTGAGGGGGATGGGGAATTCATGAAAAAACTAATTAAAAAAATCTTAGGCAAGAAGATACTATCAGCCTATCACCTGACGCTAGCCTTGCTAGCGGCTTTTATCTATGGCCAGCCATCTCGTAAGCTTAAAGTAATTGGGATTACTGGGACCTCGGGTAAGTCTTCGACCTGTGAAATATTAGTTTCAATCCTAGAAGAAGCAGGGCTTAAGGTTGGTCTAGCTTCGACTGTACGGTTTCAGGTGGCCAACAAAAGCTGGATGAACGCCGAGAAGATGACCATGGTCGGCAGGTTTAAATTACAGAAGCTGCTCAGGCAAATGGTTTTAGCTGGATGTCAGTATGCACTTATAGAAGTAACTTCAGAGGGAATATTGCAGCATCGCCAAAGGGGGATTCAATTTGACTTAGCTTGTTTTACTAATCTATATCCTGAGCATATTGAGTCTCATGGTAGTTTTGATAAATACAAAAATACCAAACTTAAATTATTTAAAGGCTTAGCCAAAAGCGATAAGCGTCCTACGATTATAGTTGCTAACTTGGATGACAAGTACGCCGTCGAGTTTTTAGCTGCCGAGGCGGATAAGAAAATTGGGTTTACCTTAAGCGATACCCCAAGCACGGGCTCTAGCGAACTCGAAGTTATAGCTGGGCGCGACGCGCGTAGCTATAAAGAGGGGATTTCTTTTAAAATAGATAGTTCAGAATTTAAAGCTAAGCTATTAGGTGAGCATAATGTCTATAATAGTTTATCTGCCATTGCTATGGCACAGTCTCTTGGTATAGATTTTAAAGTAAGCCAGGCTGGATTAACAAAAATGAAAGGTTTGCCCGGACGGATAGAGTTTATCGAGACTGGACAGCCATTTAAAGTGATTGTTGACTATGCTTTTGAGCCAAAAGCCATGCAAAAGCTTTACGATGTGGTTAAAGATTTAAAGTCCTTAAGATCAGGGAAAATAATTCAGGTTTTAGGTTCTACGGGAGGTGGACGAGATAAAAGTAGGAGAGAGGTATTAGGAAAAATGTCTGGTGAGTTTTGTGACTATGTTGTGGTAACTGACGAAGATCCTTATGATGAAGACCCGGAAGTTATTATTGATAGTGTTATTGCTGGAGCTAAGCAGGCCGGAAAAGAATTAGACAAAGATTTGTTTAAAGAACTCGATCGCAGGGACGGTATTGCTAAAGGTTTATTTTTGGCTAAACCTGGCGATATTGTTTTAGTTACTGGCAAGGGGAGTGAGCAAGCCATGGTCACAGCCAAAGGTAAGATAGGCTGGGATGATCGGAAAGTAGTGCGTGAAGAGTTAAAGAAGTTAAAGAAAATTTGACAACGACTATCTATAGCATTTGAACTTGCAGAAATTATGGAAAATTAGTATTAGCAAATGTGGATAACTCTAACAGACAAATCATATTAAATTATGATATACTACTCTTTTACGCTAACTTAAGCAAAAAATTGGCTGCCGAGTAGTCCACAAACAGCGAAAATAAGCCAATATTTGACAGTATTACCGTTTTCTGCTAAGTTTACTTTAGTTTTATAACTGCCCCTGCTACTAAGAAATCGCATTTGTGGGCGATTTTTATTTTATATACAAATTAGTGGGCTTCCTTGCTATCAAAATTTAGATTCAAAATTTTTACAGATCTCGTCTCCTGGGTGTTTTAACAGCACCATTCATCAGGAGAGGAGAAATTTTTGTTGTATTGACGGTAAGTTTAAGGTTTAAACATCTAAGATTGGTAACAATAATCTCCAATATATAAATGCCAACCAAGACCGACAAGGTAAAATCTACTGACTCAAGCTCTGTACTAAAAGAGCGACAGTACATGACAACCATTCATGAGGCTACCGATCTACCCGATCTTATCGAGGTACAGAAAAGTTCGTACGATTGGTTTTTAAAACAGGGCTTAAAAGAATTATTTGAAGAAGTTTCTCCAATTAAAGATTTTATCGGACGGGAACTCGAGCTTTATTTTGGAAAGTACGCAATTGATGAACCAAAGTTTGACGAAGTTACTAGCCGCGAAAAGAATTTAACTTATGAAGCTCCTTTACGTGTAAACGTAAAGTTGGCCGGCAAGCATGGTGGCAAAGAAGTGACCCAAGAAGTTTACTTGGGCGACCTGCCGCTGATGACCCCTCGTGGAACTTTTATTATTAATGGCGTCGAGCGTGTCGTTGTATCCCAGCTTATGAGGTCGGCTGGGGTTTTCTTTGACTCAAATTTTGTCGGTGATAAAAAAGCATATGGAGCCAAGATTATTCCCAACCGGGGATCATGGTTAGAATTTGAGACCGACAGCAATGGCGTGATCTGGGTAAAGATTGACCGTAAACGAAAAATTGCCGCCACTGCCTTACTTCGTGCCTTTGGTCACCATACCGACGACGACATTCGAGCGTTATTTAAAGGCACTTCCAAGAATTCCGACATAGATCATATTGAAGCCACAATTGCTAAAGACACGACCAGTAACGAAGAGGAAGGTTTACAAGAAGTTTACAAACGTATTCGTCCCGGCGATTTAGCTACTGTCGACAATGCTAAGTCGCTTATTTTTGCTATGTTTTTCAATTTCGACCGATATGACTTTGGTCGCGTGGGACGTTACAAAATCAACCAGCGGTTTCGAATGGATATTCCAAACACCAAGGAAAATCGTGTTTTGCGAGTCGAAGATGTAGTCGGAGTTTTACAAGAGATTATCCGCCTAAATGTTTCTCAAAGTGAAGCAGACGACATTGATCACCTTGGTAATCGTCGAGTACGTGCCATTGGTGAGCTTTTGCAAAATAAATTCCGAATTGGTATGGCCCGCATGGAACGTATTATTAAGGACCGAATGTCGACTCTAGATATCGAAGAAGTAACGCCCAACAAACTTATTAATGCCCGACCAGTGATCGGCGCGGTTAAAGAGTTTTTCATGTCATCTCAGTTGTCGCAGTTTATGGATCAGACCAACCCGCTAAGTGAGCTCGAGCACAAACGACGTTTGTCGGCTATGGGTCCAGGTGGATTGAGTCGTGAGCGAGCCGGGTTTGATGTGCGTGACGTACACCGTACTCACTATGGACGTATTTGTCCGATTGCTACTCCCGAAGGACCAAACATTGGTCTAGTTGGTCACTTGGCTAGTTACGCCAAGATTAATGAGTTTGGGTTTATCGAGACTCCATTTAGAAAAGTAGTTCATGATATTGAAAACAAAGCTAAGGTCACCACTGGCGAAATTGCTCGCCAAGATATTATTAGCCCCGGCAGTAAAGAAGTTTTGGTTAAAGAAGATGAAAAAATTACCGATGAACTGGCCAAGAAGCTAGAGGCAGTGACCGAGCTTGAAAAAGTGGCAGTCAAAGCACGTGTAACCGACGAAGTAGTTTACCTTAATTCTTTTGAGGAAGAGCAGCACACCACCACCGCGGCTACTACTCCAATCGATGAAGATGGGTATTTTAAAAATGAGCGAGCTGAAGTTCGTCATCAAGGTAAGCCTGAATCCGATACTGTAAATATTATTGATTACATGGACGTTGCTCCTCAGCAGATTATTAGTATTGCCACGGCTCTAATTCCTTTCTTGGAACACGACGACGCGGTTCGAGCGCTTATGGGATCGAACATGCAACGTCAGGCTGTACCAACTATTAAGCCTGATTCTCCAATTGTCGGAACCGGTTTTGAAGGAAAAGCAGCTCGCGATTCAGGTCACGTGGCCTTGGCCGATGCGGCTGGGACTATTACTAAGGTTCAATCAAACTTGGTAACTTTGCGTGGTGACGACGGTAAAGTCTTTAATTATCCTCTAAATAAATTTGTTCGAAGTAACGCATCGACCTGTATTAACCAAAGACCAATTGCCCAAAAAGGCCAAAAAGTTAAACCGGGTCAGGTTTTGGCTGACGGACCCTCTACCCAAAATGGTGAATTGGCTCTGGGGCAAAACGTTTTAGGAGCATTTATGGCCTGGGAAGGATTTAACTACGAAGACGCGGTGGTTATTTCCGAACGGTTGGTTCAAAACGACACATTTACTTCAGTTTATATTGAAGATTTCCAAATCGAAGTGCGTGATACAAAACTTGGCCCAGAAGTTGTAACTTCGGACATCCCAAACATTTCCGAAGAGAAGCTCAAGGATTTAGACGCTGAAGGTATTGTACGTCTGGGTGCGTCGGTTAAGTCGGGTGATATTTTAGTCGGAAAGATTACTCCTAAAGGCGAAACCGAACTGTCGGCCGAAGAAAAATTGTTGCGCGCAATTTTTGGAGAAAAAGCTCGAGAAGTCCGAGATAGTTCGCTTTACCTTGAACACGGAGAATACGGTAAAGTTGTAGACATCAAAATTTTTACTCGCGAGAATGGAGATAAATTGTCTTCGGGGGTAATCCGAATGATCCAAATTTCGATCGCCAACCTACGTAAGATTCAGGTTGGTGACAAGATGGCGGGGCGGCATGGTAACAAAGGTGTGGTTTCGGTAAAGCTACCAATCGAAGATATGCCTTTCTTACCAGATGGCCGACCGCTTGATATTCTATTAAGTCCTTTAGGTGTTGTTTCGCGTATGAACTTGGGTCAGATTCTTGAGACTCACTTAGGTTTGGCAGCTCACGAACTGGGATACAAAGTTGCCACGCCGGTTTTAGATGGTATTTCCGAGGAACAAATTAAGGGTGAGCTAGGTAAAGCCGGTTTTCCAGAGCATGGAAAATTGACCTTATACGATGGTCGGACCGGAGAACGATTTGATAAAGAAGTTACTGTTGGGTACATCTACATGTTAAAGCTAAACCATATGGTGGAAGACAAGATTCACCAGCGATCTATCGGGCCGTACTCTCTGATTACCCAACAGCCTTTGGGTGGAAAAGCTCAATTTGGTGGTCAGCGTTTTGGGGAAATGGAAGTTTGGGCTTTAGAAGCCTATGGAGCCGCTCATACCTTGCAGGAAATTTTAACCATAAAGTCCGACGACGTGCCCGGCCGATCCAAGGCTTACGAGTCGATCATTAAAGGTGATTCGATTAGTAAATTAAATGTA
>NZCP01000036.1 GCA_002686465.1 Candidatus Woesebacteria bacterium
CGCTCTACCTCTGAGCCACGGGCTCAAGTTAGTCGTATTTTACTATTTTAGACTTGGTATAATCAAATCAGAATTTGCTTGACAATTGCTTCGCAATTTATAATCAATTGACATGCTGAGTGCTATAGTTTTGACCAAAAATGAAGAGAAGAATATTGGAAAGTGTTTGGAAAGCCTCAATTGGTGTGATGAAGTACTAGTTATAGACGACTATTCTACGGATACCACGGCCAATATTGCCAAAAAGTATGGCGCGAGAGTTTTTAAGCGAAGTCTTAATGATGACTTTGCAAAACAGCGAAATTTTGGTTTGAAAAAAGTAAAAGGTGAGTGGGTTTTGTTTGTAGATGCAGATGAGCGAATAAGTGGTGATCTAGCTTCAGAAATTAAGGAAAAAATTGTTCAAACTAATGAGGTAGGATTTTACATCAGGCGAAGAGACTTTTTATGGGGGAGGGAATTAAAACACGGAGAAGTTGGCAAGGCAGAGTTTATAAGGTTTGGTAAGAAAAACGCTGGTTCTTGGAAAAGAAAAGTGCACGAATTTTGGGAAATTCATGGAGAAGTTGGAAAACTTGATACTCCCTTGCGTCACTATCCCCATCAAACGATAAGAGAGTTTGTTGAACATATAGAGTACTTTTCAACACTACATGCCCAAGAAAGGCGTAGAGAGGGAGAAAAAGCAAGCTTTTTAAAAGTCATTGTTTGGCCTCTTGCTAAGTTTTTTCGGAACTGGATTGTCAAACTTGGATTTTTAGACGGAACACAAGGGTTTTTGGTGGCAATATTAATGAGTTTCCACTCATTTCTTTCTTGGAGCAAACTGTGGTTGATGCAAAAAAGTAACAGATGAAGTTTTTACCCTGGTTACTGCTGGTTTACTTTATTATCTTCCCATTTGGTCAACTAGGCAGGATTGAAATAGGATCTGGAGTCAATATACACCTTGTTGATTTCATGGCTGGAGTTATTGCCTTTTTGTGGTTGATTACTAATATGGCAGTTGGTAAGTGGAACTTTCCAAAACTTACTCGTCCACTTATTTCCTTTTGGGTAGTTGCAGCTTTTTCTCTTCTTCTTGGATCCCCATTTGTGAGCAATAGTCAATTGCTTGTTGGTTCGCTATACCTTTTCCGGTTGTTAATTTATATTTTTCTATATTTTGCGATTTGGGATTTTGTCAGAAAATATAAGTGGTTCAAAGGCAAGGTCTTGAGTGCACTTTTAAGTGTTGGCGCATTTATTGCAATTTTTGGTTGGGTCCAATACTTAGTCCTTCCTGATACGAGAGCTCTTTTTGAGCTTGGGTGGGATGATCATTACTTTAGACTTGTCGGTACATTTTTAGACCCGGGATTTACAGGAATCTTAATTGTATTTTTCACGATATTTGTTTTCACGAAAATATGGGGTAGGGCAGGAGAGTGGGGCAACTGGTTTCTCTTAGTTTTTGGTTTAAGTGCACTTGCTCTTACTTATTCGCGTGCAAGTTTTTTGGCGTTAGGGGTAGGAGTAATTACCTTATATATTGTGCGACGCAAGTTAATGCATCTTATTTGGGGGATCGGTTTACTGGTCTTAGCAATATTTCTTTTACCACGTCCAGGCGGCGAAGGCACTCTTCTTGAGCGGACTTCAACTGTTTATCAGCGGCTTGAAAATTATAAGCAAACTTTTGAGATAGGAATGGCGAGGCCACTTTTTGGTACGGGATTTAATCTTTACAGGTATTCTAGAGGAGATTTAGAGGATGATATTGTGCATTCGGGTGCCGGAGCAGACTCAAGTCTTCTTTTTGTTTTTGCAACCACAGGGATAGCAGGACTATCGGCTTATTTGTGGTTATGGTGGAGGATAATTAGGATTGGATTGGAAAGGCGACGGACACAAGCAGGAGTTCTTCTTCTTAGCTCGTCTGCAGCTCTTTTGCTACATTCTGTCTTTGCAAACTCTCTGTTTTATCCCTGGGTTTTGGGGTGGATGGCGGTTTTACTGGGTTTGCAGGAAGACTAGGTGTCGTACGTACCACGTACGTACGAAGTATATACTGCGTTTGTATAGTCAGTAGCAGTTTGCCCGCCTCCGCAAACTGGCCCCACACTTCTGTGTGGAAATGAATGTCAGGTGGGTACCCTTCCGTAGTCTCAGCGAGGAGGTACGCTTCGGGGATGTCGCCCGCCGAAGACAGCGGAAGAGCTGCTGTCTCTATGTCGGCAGGGCTCCACTTGCAAGAGTGTTTCTTCCAGTGTATATTTGTGGGCATGGCAGATAGAGTTTTGATTACTGGTGGAGCTGGCTTTATTGGATCGCATACAGCAGATTTGTTAGCAAAAAAGGGTTATAAGGTACGAATTCTTGATGACTTGAAGCCACCGGTGCACGATAGAGACTGGCCTGATTATGTATTAAATAAAGGATACGAGCTTATAAAAGGCGATGTCAGTAAAAAAAATACGTGGTTGACGGCGCTTCGTGGAGTAGATTACGTCTTCGGTCTTGCAGCCCACCAAGATCAACTACCAAATTTTAGTAAGTTTTTTGAGGTCAATACTCTTAGCAACGCACTCCTATACGAGGTCATAGTTGCAAAAAAACTACCTATTAAAAAGATTGTTTTTGCCAGCTCTCAATTTATTTACGGCGATGGAGTCTATATTTGTCCCCACACAAAAAGGAGATTTTATCCGGACCTGCGAACTCTGGATCAGTTGAAAAAGCAAAGATGGGATATTCTTTGCCCACAAAAAGTATCAGCCCAATTTGTACCTTTCCGCGAGGACCAGCAACCAAATCCCACTAACTCATATGGATTATCAAAAGTGGCTCTGGAGAACTTAGCCCTGCGATTGGGGAAAACGTACAATATTCCCACTACGATTCTACGATACTCAATTGTCCAAGGTCCTCGTCAGTCGCCACGGAATCTCTACTCGGGTTCTCTTCGTATTTTTGTGACCCAAGCGCTTGAAGGTGAACCTATCACAGTGTACGAGGATGGTCAGCAAAAAAGAGATTTTGTGAATATAGAAGATATTGCGCGTAGTAACGTTTTGGCTTTGGAGAATGACAAAATGAACTTTCAAATATTTAACGCAGGAGGGGGCAAAGGATATACTGTTTTACAATTTGCAGAGATGGTGAAGCGACTTACTAAATCGACTTCAAAAATTTCTCTTGCTGGTGAGTTTAGGCAAACAGATACTCGAAACGCCGTATCAAGTGTAAAAAAACTGCAAAAGTTTGGATGGAAACCTAAGTTTTCTCCCGAGAAGTCGATTCGAGATTATGTAGATTGGGTTAAGGATATTGGAGTTGATAGAGCCTCTGTAAGAAGTCAGAGGATGCGGCTTAGGAAATTGGGTGTGGTTGAAGGAGGGTAGTTTTACACCCTGCATGTCCAGACTTTAAGGAGAGTATGTAATTTTAATCTGCTTTTCTGTTTTGTTTTCAGCTTTATCGACAGCGATAATCGTAATCGTATTTTCACCCTCCGATAGTGTTAGTCTTTGAGAAAATTCCCCTTCACTCCCAAAAACAGCCAATCTATCATTAATAGTAACCCGTATACCAGGTTCTGTTTTCCCCTTCACGTCGATTGTCTTATTGTCGCCAGAGAACGTTTCCCCGTCTTGTGGTTGAGTGAGCTCAAGAGTGGGAGCTTCTGTGTCGTAAATTACCGTTAATCGTCGCGACTCACCGCTCTCGTTCCCGTTTTGGTCAGTTGTTGTTGCCCAGATTTCGCTTTCTCCCTGCGATAGTGGTATAGAGAGAGAAAATGACCCAGAGTCGTCAACAATAGTCTCCTTTTCCTCCTCACCGTTTTTAAACAACTTCAAGGTTGAACCGGATTCAGCCTCTCCAGTTATTGTAACTTTGCTTGTTTGAATACTTCTGGGTATTTCGTCCAGGCGAGGAGGTCCGGGTGGGGTTTTGTCTTCCTGAAGTATTGGCACAGAACTGCTTTGGAGCTCACTTACAAATGCGGCAAAACGAGCTAGGGTAGGGATACCGAAAAAGAGAAGGAAGCCAAGAAGACCAATTGACAAAAGAATTAACAAAAAAGCGCTTCTTGTTGTTCGCCTTTCTTTGATTGTTGCGCGTCTGGAAACCATTATAAGAGCCGATGAGAGGATTCGAACCCCTGACCTTTCCCTTACGAAGGGACTGCTCTGCCAACTGAGCTACACCGGCCTATTTGCCCATATTTTACACCAAGAGAGGGTCAGTAGCCAGAGAATTTATCGATCTTTATTCTTTCCTCTGGAATCTTCATTTCTTCAAGAACATCTTCCATTGCACTTACGAATGCTGGTGGTCCACAGAGCCAGAAGACGGGATTTTGATATTTAGAGGCAATTTGTGAGATAAGGGTTTTGTCGACTCGACTAGTATGGCCGCTCCATTTCTGTTTGCTTTCCTCCGGTTTAGTAACTGTGTAAGTAATTTGCATGTTTGTGTGGCGAGAGGCCATTTTGTCTAGATCTTCTTTAAAAGCAATCTCCTCGGGTATGGAGTTAGAGTAGATGAGGTGAACTGGAACTTTAAGATTTTTATCTACAATATACTTAAAAATGCTCCTAAATGGTGTGATTCCGATTCCACCTGCGACAAAAACTTGGGGAATAGAAGTAGTATCGCTATCTAGTACAAATTCGCCTCCTAAACCATGTACTTTTATCTCGTCTCCAACTGACATCTCATCAAGCGTCTTTTTAAACCCACTCTGGGGGCGAATTCGAGTTGTGAATTGAATGTTTTCTTCGGTAGGAGAGGAGGAAAGCGTAAAGTGTCGAGTTACACCTCTGTCGTCAGGGTATTTTAAGTCAACTGTGAAGTGGAAAGACTGGCCTGATTTATATTTTAGGTTCGGCGGTTTATCAAAGACAAAAGTTTTTGTTCCCTTAGCCTCTTGCTTAATTGCACGGATTTTTGCCTTGAACTCCACGTCTTTTGTATGCTACCATGAACCTAGTATGTGCTACAACTGTGGATGTGATCTTCCCGAGGATGATATGGGGAAGAAAGATAATATCACGACCAAAAGTTTTCAAAAGGCAGCTAAGGCTGAAAATACTTCAGTAGACGAGGCAAAGAAAAATACCCTTAAGCTTCTAAAGAAAGAGTTAGGGGAGAAGTGATTACTTCTTAAGATTTAGCGTTCTTTGAAGCGATTTCCTGAGATTGTTTCTACCGAAGCCACTTTTCAGAAAGACTTCTCTGGCCTTTGCGTCTTCTTCATTAACAAAACATTCACAGTGAATAAGTCTTAGTGGTCTGCGATACGTAGTGGCTTTAACTTCGCCACGCGTATGCCGAGATAGTCGATCGTGAAGATTAATAGTAAATCCTGTATAAAATTTCTTGTCTCTTACACTGAGTAGTGTGTAAACGTAGTAAAACATTAAACGTCTAACGTTTATCGGGAAACTTTAGAGTGGCCAAGTCTGACTTGGCTCCTCGTCTTCCTCGGTAAAACCGAGTTTGACTCGGGAGCGGGTGATGGGGATCGAACCCACGACCTCTTCCTTGGGAAGGAAGCGTTCTACCACTAAACTACACCCGCGCATTCACATTATATCACGGGATTTAGCGTTTTAGCTGCAAAATCTGGCCAGGCTCAACGACATTTGGATTTACAAGATTATTCTCTTGTGCGATCTTTACCCAACGATATCCGTCCCCGTACGCCCTGACTGCAACGCCCCAAAGGTGATCGCCCTCGACAACTGTATGAGAGTCACCTTGGATTGCCGAACCAAAGACGCTAGATTTTGCAGACACTGCCCCATCTGTAGGTGCTCGTGCTTCTACTTCTGGTATAGCAAGTTCTTGGCCAACGAGAATCTTGCTAGGGTTAACTAAATTGTTTGCTTCGGCGATATCAACCCAGTTGTAACCTGACTTGTAGTACTTTTCTGCAATAGCCCATAGATGCTCACCTTGCGCGACTTTATGTGACCCAGTCATTGCTCCGTCTTGCATCTCCTCAGAGGGTATTTGGCCACTAGGAGGTGGGAATTGTATTCCTCCATCTTCACCCCTAAAGTAATTGATGATTAGGACGATGACCACTAGAACGACGAGAGCGCCTAAAATCGTGCTAATTGTGGGTTCGTTAAGCTTTAGACCTTTTAATATTTCCTTCAAATCCATATCTTACTCGTCTTCACCCCCTCTCAATATGCAAGTAGTGCATATAGTCAGGCAGCTAAAAATCCTTGTAATTTGCAGTATAGGTTAATTACGAAAAAGAAGTCAAGAGGGGTAGATAGCGACGAAGATTTCAGTTCTTAGTTTTGTGAAATTTTTTCTAGTTCTACTCGTGGCTTGCGGCCAAAAAAGTTTGTTTGTAGATTGCTTATGTCACTGCTCCACTCAAAACGGGCTATACACTTTTTTATATCGGCTAGCTTTGCCTGGGTGATTTTGACTTCTGTGGTGTTGCCGTCTATGAGAGCGAGTGTGAGTTGATCCAGCACAACCTGTGTATGTTGACCCAAGCGAGTCCATTGCTGGAAAAGTTTGTCCTGTTGCAACCAGGAATCCTGATAGGTAAATTTTTGTAAATCTTGATGCTTGGGAGACTCCAGGTTGAGATCTGTTAGTGGTTCGTCTCTAAAAATTCTTTCAAATTTCACAGGATTAGTCCCTTGCGGGGCCGACGGGAGTCAAACCCGCGATCTTCCGCGTGACAGGCGGATGTGTTAATCGCTACACCACGGCCCCAAATTCTCCACAATTTTAGCACAAAATTGAGCCCAACTCAACGCTGTGCTACTATTTGATTACAAATGAGTCGAACGATTGAAAGAGAGGAACTAGAGGGTCTGAGTCCTATAATTGAAGCCGCTCGGGAGAAGGCAAATCAGTCTACGTGTATGAAAGACCGTCGTGGAGCTGTAGTCTTTAGAGACGGTCAGATCTTAGGCGTAGCGTTTAATGGACCAGTTTCACCCCATGAGTGCAACCCAGGAATATGTTTCGCAATCTGTGGGCTTTATGCAATGCACGCGGAGCGAGCAGCGATCATGGATGCTATAGCAAAAGGGCATGATTTAGAACAAGCCTCTGTGCTGCATGTTAAAGTAGGTGAAGGCGGACAGGTTCAGGTATCAGGAGAACTTAGATGCGAGGATTGCACAGGGTATATGATGTGTTTCTTAAGAAAAGGCACAACCTTAAAGGAGTTTTATATTTTCCAAGAAAATGGATGGACAGCACATACGATTCCGGAAGCAGACAAAATAACAAGAAAAAACTTAGATTTATAATAGAGACATGAAAACCCACAAGAATATGACCAACTTGGAGATTGCGAAGCTTCTCAAGGCTGTTGCAGCGGCACACCAAGTCAAACCAACAGGGGAGTCAAACGAGAGGTTTCGAATAATTGCCTACGAACGTGCAGCAGACGCAGTAGAGCATGCGACAAGTGAGATGAAAGATCTTTGGGAAGAGAAAAAGCTTTCGGAAATTGCCGGAATTGGGAAAACTATTGCCGATCATCTGGATGAGTTGTTTAAAACCGGAAAAGTAAAACATTTCGAAGAAATCTTTAAATGTCTGCCCCCTGCTATGTTTGAGCTTTTAGATGTTCCTGGAGTTGGCGCAAAGACTGCCGAAAAACTAACTAAAGAGCTAGGTATAACAAAAGCACATGGTGCTTTGGAAAAGCTTCATAAAGCTGCTGAGAAAGGTCGTGTGCGGGGATTAGAGGGGTTTGGTGAGCAGTCGGAAAAAGAAATAACAGAATCTATACGCGAGGTTAAAGAGAGAACGCGTAGGCTTCTTTTGCCCCATGCAACTGGTATTGCCGAAGACGTAATAGCCTGGATGAAGAGAAAGTCTGGAATGGACTCTATTGATACTTTGGGAAGTCTAAGGCGTTCGGCATCAACCGTTGGGGATGTTGATATAGCGGTTGCGTCGAATAAACCGGAAGAGGTTATTAGACACTTCGTTGAATATCCAAAGAAAACAAAGGTTATAGAAGCAGGTCGCGAGACCGCGTCACTTCTCTTACCTGGTGGAGTGCAGGTTGATTTAATGGTCCAACCACCCGACGCATATGGTGCGCTTTTGCAGCACTTTACAGGTTCAAAGCACCATAATGTTGCTCTTCGAGTATTTGCTTTAAAGAAAAAGTTGAGTCTTTCGGAACATGGGATTAAAAAGGGAGGAAAACTTTTGAAAGTCTCAGATGAGCAAAAGTTTTACAAAGCTCTTGGTATGGCTTGGATTCCGCCAGAGCTGCGCGAAGACCAGGGGGAAATCGATGCGTCGGTCGAACATAAGCTTCCGAAATTGGTAGAACTGAAAGATATAAAAGGAGATTTACATATGCATTCGGATTTTCCTTCCGAAACGAGTCATGATGTAGGGGTTAATACACTCCAAGAGATGGCAGAGGAAGGAAAAAGACTTGGATACGAGTATATTGCGTTGACTGAGCACAACCCGAAATCGGCGGAATCAGAAAAGAAGATTTTAGAGATTCTGAGAGAGAAAAAGGAACGTGTTGATAAGTTAAATGACAAAAATATTATAAAAAGAGTGTTTAACTGTCTGGAAATAGATATTCAACCGGACGGAAAACTCGCATTGCCGGAAAAATCATTTGATTTCATTGATTTTGGAATTGTTTCAATCCATTCTAGTTTTAAAGCAACCCGAGATCATCAAACTAAGCGGGTTCTTGCAGCTTTAGCCAATCCAAAAGTAAAAATCTTTGCACATCCTACTGCAAGAAAGCTAAACGAGCGCGAGGGAGTTGATTTTGATTGGGATAAAATCTTTGAGTTTTGCAAAAAGAATGGCAAAGCAGTCGAGATAAACTCTTCTCCCCAAAGACTAGATTTACCTGATATGCTAGTGCACAAAGCAGTGAAACAAGGGGTAAAACTTACAATTAGTACAGATAGTCATGCGAAAGATCAAATGATTGGGATGCGCTACGGCGTCTCAGTGGCCCGCCGCGGCTGGGCGGAGAAAAAGAATATTTTGAACACATTGGGATACCTTGACTTCAAGAAAGCTCTAGGAGTAGACTAACCTTGTGAATTTTGCACTTTGGATACCAATTGGCGCAGTTATCATAATTGCTCTCTTTGTTTGGTCTCTTTACAACTCTTTAGTTACTGCACGCGTTCGAATTCGGGAAGCGTGGTCGGGGATTGATGTTCAACTCAAAAGACGAGCAGACCTTATCCCAAACTTAATAGAAGCAGTAAAGGGATATGTTAAGCACGAAAAAACTGTTCTTGAGAACGTAACGAAGGCTCGTACTGCAGCGCTTAACGCAAAGAGCGTTGGACAAAAAGAGCAGGCAGACAATATGCTAACAGGAGCTCTAAAAACTCTATTTGCGGTTTCTGAGAATTACCCAAAGCTCCAAGCAAGTGCTAATTTTAAACAACTACAAGAAGAACTTTCAGACGTTGAGGAAAAAATCGCATACTCAAGGCAGTTTTATAACTCGAACGTTATGGATTTCAATACAAAGATTCAAATTTTCCCAAATAATCTTATTGCTGGAAACTTTGGATTTAAGAGGCAAGAATTCTTCGAAGCCGACCAATCCGAAAGAGAGAACGTTAAAGTTAAGTTTTAGACATCTCCACAGCCTGGGTTTGGTATAATTGACCCGATGAGTTTACATAATCAGATTAGTTCAAATCGTTGGAAAACTTGGATTGTAATGTTTTTCTTTACAATCTTTGTTGTAGCAGTTTCTTATATCTTTGCACTCGCTATGGGATTTCAGGGAATGGGTGCTTTAGGTTATGTTGGGATTGCTCTAATCATTGTCGGAATAATTAATTTTTCCGCATACTACTGGTCGGACAAGATGGTTTTGAAGCTCTCCAAGGCAAAAGCAGTTTCTAAAAAAGAGGCACCACAACTTTATCGGATCGTTGAAAATCTTGCTATTGGCGCAGGAGTCCCAAAACCAAAGATATATATTATTCATGATGATACTCCCAATGCATTTGCAACTGGACGCGATCCGAAGCATGCAGCAATTGCAGTTCATACTGGTTTACTTGAGCGTCTGAACAAACTAGAGATAGAAGGAGTTATTGCACATGAGCTTTCGCACATTAGAAACTTCGATACCCGAGTTATGGCAATTGTTGCAATCTTAGTCGGAACAATCGCACTTTTGGCAGAATTTTTCTTTTACTCTATGTTTTGGGGACGTGGAGGAGATCGAGATAGCAAAGCAGGGTCTATATTCATGATTCTTGGTATTGTTGCTGCAATCCTTGCCCCAATCGTTGCCCAGCTTATCCAGCTTGCTGTTTCTCGAAGACGCGAATTTTTAGCCGATGCTTCAGCCGGGTTTTTAACTCGTTATCCAGAAGGACTAGCACGTGCTTTAGAGAAAATTTCAAATGTTGCGACACCAGCTAAAACAGCTCATACCTCAACAGCCCATCTCTATATCTCTAGTCCTCTTGGAGGCAAGAAAGCGAAGAAAAACTGGATGGTTGGACTTTTTAATACCCATCCTCCGATCGAGGAGCGCGTTAAGGCTTTGCGCGGCATGCGCTAGCGTGGTATATTTTGGGTATGGCCAAATCTGGTTTGGATAAAGCTCAGGTAGAACACGTTGCAAAACTTGCTTCACTGGATATTTCTTCAAAAGATATAACAAAAGCTCAAGAAGAGCTCTCTAAGATGGTTGATTACGTTGGAAAAATGTCAAATGTCAAAGTTCACTCGCCGCGAGGCGACGCGTTCATGTCAAACCAAATCCAAAGTTCAAAAAATACAATAAAAGCAAGAGCTGATAAGGTGGATTCTTCTGAATGCTTAAGCCAAGATGAGGCGACTTCGAACGCAAAAAATAAGCATGATGGTTTGTTTATGGTTCCTCCCATTTTTAAGGAGTAGTTATACTTCAGTGATTTAAATCATTGAAGTAATTAAGTACAAAGAGATGATATTTAAAGGGAATTTAACAATTAATAAGTTACGAGATGGATTTTTGAAGAAGGAATTTTCTGTTCGGGAAGTTGTTGACCAATTAATTTCCCGGATTGAGAAGTATGACGGTGGAATTAATTCATTTTTGACCAAAACCTCAGATGAAGCTCGCAAAAAAGCAGATGGGGTAGATAAAAAGATTGCAAACTCGGGCGAGGATGTTTTTAGAGAATCCCCACTGCTCGGCATCCCAATCGCCCACAAAGATCTTTTTTTAACCAAAGGGGTAAAGACAACTGCGGCATCAAAAGTTTTAGAGAATTATACTCCCCAATACTCCGCAACAGTTGTAGATAAATTTGCTAATGCTGGTGCTATAACACTAGGAAAGCTCAATTGCGACGCTTGGGGTCACGGTGCATCTGGAGAAAACTCGGATTTTAAAGCTACGAAAAATCCATGGAACAAAGATTATGTTCCAGGTGGGTCTTCAAGCGGCTCGGCAGCCGCAGTAGCTTCTGGATTTGCTGCTGCTACTACAGGGACCGACACTGGCGGCTCAACAAGATTCCCGGCATCGTTTTGTGGTGTTGTAGGTCTTAAGCCGACTTACGGGAGGGTATCGCGGTATGGAGTTGTTGCAATGGCCTCTTCAATGGATTCAATGGGGCATTTGACCCAGACAGTTGAGGATTCTGCGTTAGTTTTAAGTGTTACTGCAGGACATGACGAGCACGACGCGACAAGTATCAGCGCACCAGTTCCCGATTATAAAAAAGATTTAGAATCTGGGGTCAAAGGACTAAAGATAGGTCTACCGAAAGAGTATTTCAATAAAGGCATTGACGAAGACGTTATAACGAACGTTAGAACGGCCGTTAGAACGTTAGAGGAGCAAGGTGCAAAAGTGGAAGAGGTAAGTCTCCCACACACAGAATACGTAATCCCTGCGTACTATATAGTTATGTCATCTGAGGTCTCTTCTAATCTGGCGCGTTATGACGGGATTCGGTATGGACAAGGTCGTGGCGCATTTACGAATGAAGCCCGCCGCAGAATAATGCTTGGAACTCACTCGTTATCTTCTGGTTACAAAGATAAATATTACGGACAAGCAGAAGGTGTAAGGACATTGATCCGTCAGGATTTTGAGAAGGCGTTGGGGAAAGTTGATGTACTCCTTGCCCCAGTTTCACCAACTCCCCCTTTTAAATTTGGAGAAAGGACGGATGATCCTTTAAAGATGTATTTGTCGGACATTTTAACTGCAGCAGTTAACTTGGCCCAACTACCAGGTCTTACTGTTCCATGTGGATTTACTAAAAATAATCTTCCCCTCGGTTTTCAACTTATTGGAAAAGCTCTGGATGAGGCAACCTTATTCAGAGTAGGACATGCATATCAAGAAGCAACCGATTGGCATACAAAGAGACCTAAATTATGATTAAGTATCAACCAGTAATTGGATTGGAAGTACACGTGGAGTTAAAGACTGACTCTAAGATGTTTTGTGCATGCTCTGCAGATCATTTTGCAAAGAAACCAAATACACAAGTCTGTCCTGTTTGCTTAGGTCTTCCAGGTGCACTTCCTGTTCCAAACGAAAAAGCAATTGAGTGGACGCAGAAGCTTGGGGCAGCACTTGGATGCAAGCTTGCAATAGATTCCCAGTTTGATCGAAAGCATTATTTTTATCCCGATCTTCCGAAAGGATACCAAATTAGCCAATATCAACATCCTCTGGCAGAGGGTGGAAAATTCCAGTCTGTAAATATAACGAGAGTTCATCTTGAGGAAGACACTGGGAAGTTGATGCATCAAAAAGTAGGTGACAAGAATGTTTCGTTGATCGATTTCAATAGAAGTGGAGTTCCTCTTGTTGAAATAGTTACTGATCCGGATTTTTCTTCTGCCTCCGGTGCAAAGAGTTTTGCTAGAGACCTTCAGCAGACTGTCCGACACCTAGGAGTTTCGGATGCGGATATGGAAAAAGGGTCAATGCGACTCGAAGCAAATATATCAGTTGGTGACAAGTCGCAAGCAACAAGTGACAAGTTGCCAAACTACAAAGTAGAACTAAAAAACATAAACTCATTTCGCTTTATGGAGGCAGCAATCAATTATGAGATAGAAAGACAAGAAAAGGTGTTAGAGAATGGTGAAAGTCTAATCCAGGAGACACGAGGGTATGATGAAAAAACTAAAATTACAAAACCACAACGTACAAAAGAAGAAGCACAAGATTATCGTTACTTTCCTGAACCTGATATCCCACCACTATCGTTTTCAAACACCCAACTAGAGAAGGTTAAAAGTGGGGTTAGTGAGCTACCTCAGGGCAAGAGAGAGAGTTTGGTGGCAGAGCATAAAATCCCAGAAATGTATGCCGCGGTGCTAACACGGACAGAAGAACTATCTGATTATTTTAGTGAGGCAGTTAAAATCGGTGATAAGCATGGTCTTGTTGCGAAAAAGATTGCTGATTTCCTAGTTAACAAAAAGACTGATATTAAAAAGGTTTCACCAGAGGGTTTAGTAAAAATGATAAAAGGTGACGGGGAGAAGTCATCTTTATCAGATAAACATCTAGAAAAAGCAGTTGAAGACGTAGTCGGGAAAAACAAAGGAGCAGTTGCAGACTATAAAGCGGGAAAAGAAGTAGCTCTCAAGTTTCTTGTTGGGCAAGTAATGGCGAAAACAAAAGGTCAAGCCAACCCCAGAAAGGTTCAAGACCTGCTCTCTAAAAAGCTGAATGAGTAAGAGTTGGACTTCTAAATCTTCGCGTTTGTTATGGGTTTTTCCTCTTGTGAAAATTTCTAAAAAAAGGTAATATTTTCGTATGGCGAAAACAAAATTTGCCCATCTCCACGTCCATACTGAGTATTCACTTCTTGATGGACTTTCGAACATTACCAAATTGATGAAGCGCGTCCGCGAACTCGGAATGGATTCTGTGGCTCTAACGGACCATGGAGTTATGTACGGCGCAATTGAATTTTTAAAAGCGGGGGAAAAAGAAGGTGTAAAGCCCATTATTGGAATGGAGGCATACACAACAAATATAGATCACAAAGTTAAGAAGGAAGGGGGTAAAAGGACAGAATCACATCATCTTTTACTGTTGGCAAAAAATGAGGAAGGGTATAAAAATCTGATGAAGTTAACAACAATTGCTCATCTTGAGGGATATTACTACCGTCCAAGGTTTGATAAGGAGACGCTAAAGAAACATTCCAAAGGTCTTATTTGTACTTCGGCTTGTCCTTTAGGGGAGTTAGCACAGGCCCTCATTGCGGATAATTATAAGGAGGCGATATCTGTTGCAAAGTGGTTCCAAAAAGTCTTTGGGGAAGACTACTATCTTGAGATACAGCGACATCAGTTCGACAAATACGCATCGCGCGCCGATAACCCAGAGGTTAAGGCAGAGTTAGAAAAAATGACCGAGTTTGAGAAGAAAATAAACGAGGGAGTAGTTAAGCTCTCTAGAGAGCTGGGGATTCCAATCGTTGCGACCAACGACTCGCACTATATAGATAAAACTGAGTCGGTTGCACAAGATGCCCTAATTTGTGTTGCAACAGGCAAGAAAGTCTCGGAAACGAAAAGGATTCGCTTTGTTGACACCCCCACCTTCTATATCCGGTCTCCCAAGGAGATGAAAGAAATTTTTGCCGATCTTCCGGACGCAATAGAAAATACAGTAAAGATTGCGAAAAAGTGCAATTTAACTGTAAGCACTCTTGGTAAGTGGTATTTCCCAGAGGCACCAGTCCCTGAAGGTGAAACTCCTGGCAACTATCTTCGCAAGGTTGCACACAAAAGGTTGCTTGAAAAGATCCCTGATGCAGACGAGAAGATTAAGGAAAGGCTGGAATACGAATTGGGCATTATAGTCCCGAAGGGTTATGCACCTTATTTTCTTATTGTCATGGATATTGTGAATTGGGCAAACAAGCATGGGATTATTACAAACACGCGAGGATCTGCTGCTGGGTCCCTAGTTTCATACGTCTTGGGCATATCAACTGTCAATCCCCTTACTTATAATTTACCTTTCGAGAGGTTTCTGAATCCATACAGACCGTCACCTCCTGATATTGATCTTGATGTTGCAGATGACCGGAGAGAAGAGATTATCGGGCATATAGTAAAGGAATATGGTAAAGATAAAGTTGCTCAAATTTGCACTTTTGGAAGAATGTTGGCGCGTGCCGCCGTTCGAGATGTTGCCCGAGTCTTGGATTATCCCTATGCCACAGGCGATAGGATTGCCAAAGTGATACCTCCGCCTAAGCAGGGATTCCCGATCGACATACCCAAAGGAATGGAACTTTCGCCAGAGCTTAAACAGCTGTATGATTCTGATACAGATAGCCGGAGAGTTTTAGACTTAGCGCACCAAGTAGAAGGAAGCGCACGACATCTATCGGTTCATGCAGCTGGGATAGTTGTTTCTCCGACCAAGATGACCGATTTTACACCGCTTCAACTTGAGCCGTCTGGGGACAAAATAATTACACAATACGAAATGCACGCATGCGAGGACGTTGGACTTATACAGTTTGATATTCTGGGGATCAGGAATCTTTCTATTCTTGGGTCGGCTATCAAAACTGTACAAGACTCACGCAAAATAAAAACAGATCTTGCTAAAATTCCACTCGATGACAAAAAGACTTTTGCGATGCTTGGTCGCGGAGAGACGATGGGAACATTCCAGCTTGGAAGTTCTGGCATGACTCGTTACCTCAAGGACCTTAAACCGACACGGATCGAAGACCTTATGGTTATGGTTGCACTCTACCGTCCGGGACCTATTGCTGTTATCCCTGAGTACATCGCGAGGAAAAACAACCCCAAACTTGTAAAGTATCTTGATCCGCGTATGAAGAAATTCTTAGATAAATCTTATGGTCTTCTTGTCTACCAAGACGATCTTTTATTCTGTGCCCTAGACTTGGCGGGATACACTTGGGAGGAAGCTGACAAGTTTAGAAAAGCCGTTGGAAAAAAGATTCCTGCTGAGATGGCAGCGCAAAAGAAAAAGTTCATAAAAGGCATTATTAAAAACGGGCAAACTAAAACTTTTGCAGAAATGCTTTGGAAGCTCTTTGAGCCATTCCAAGCGTATGGTTTCAATAAAGCTCATGCGGCCTCATACGGGATGGTTTCCTACCAAACAGCATATATGAAGGCTAATTATCCTGTTGAGTTTATGTGTGCTCTTTTAACTGCGGAATCCGGCGACACGGATAAGATTTCTAGTGCTTTAGCTGAATGTAGACGCATGGGAATTAAAGTTTTGCCACCAGATGTTAATGAAAGCGATTACGGGTTTGGGGTGGTTGGGGATAATGAGTCTTTAGAGGGTAGGGCGATCCGCTTTGGTCTTTCGGCAATCAAAAACGTGGGAAAGGCAGCGATAGATAATATCCTGGTAACTAGAGAAAAAGGGAGATTCCTTTCTCTTTCCAATCTTTGTCAGAAAGTTGACAACCAAAAAGTTAATCGTAGAGTTTTAGAGAGTTTGATTAAAGCAGGGGCAATGGATGCCTTTGGAAAAAGAGCAGCACTGCTTGCAGCACTTGACGATATAAGAGGACGCCTGTCTGGACAGGGCAAGAACACTGTAGATGGACAAGCTGATCTGTTCGCGACCGATAATAAGGAGGTACAATCTATCGAAGATAAACTTCCTGACATTGATGACTTTTCTAAAGAAGAGAAACTATCGCTAGAAAAGCAACTTCTTGGATTTTATCTAACAGAGCATCCCTTGAGTGCATCGCTTGCTGCAGTGTCTGGCATTGTGACACACAAGTTATCGGAGATTTCAGCCGAAGAACACACTGGACAAAAAGTAAAACTGGGGGCAATTGTTGCAACACAACGGGTTGTAGTTACTAAAAATAGTGGGCAAGAAATGGCTTTTGTAACGCTTGAGGATGATACAGGAAGTCTTGATGTAATAGTTTTTCCAAAAATATTTGCCAAGACAAAGTCTTATTGGGCAGGGCACGACCCGCTTATTGTGGAGGGGACTGTAGAGTATCGAGAGGATTCTTTATCAGTAATAGTGGACCATGTTTACGGACTTGCGGATGCCGATACATCTGTCGACACAGCACGTAGTGAAAGCGATACGGTGTTTTTGCGCATACCTCGTGGGACAGCTCCGGCCGCGTTGGTCAAGGTTAATCGGATTCTCCAGTCCAATAAAGGGGAGACGAACATAGTTGTGATTGTAGAAAATGGTTTTGGAGAAAAAAAGATAACTTTGCCGTATGGTGTTTCTTGGTCGACAGGACTAGAGGAAAAGATTAAACAAAATCTCCGTAGAGAAATATAATATAGATGCAAATTTTTGCCTGAAATGGTAAAATTAGGCATGGCATTGATGGCAATACACAACGAGAAGGAATTTCGCGTTGGTGATACTGTTCAAGTTCACCAAAAAATTCAAGAAGACGCTTCATCTGATAGCAAAGCAAACAAAAAAAGAACCCAAGAGTTCCAAGGTACGGTTATTGGAATAAATGGCAAAGAGGGTAATAAAATGTTCACTGTACGAAGACTTGGCAGCACGGGGATCGGAATTGAGCGCATTTTCCCTCTATACTCTCCTTTAATAGAAAGGGTTGAAGTTGTTGCGCGCGGGTTTGTCCGGCGCAGTAA
>NZCP01000037.1 GCA_002686465.1 Candidatus Woesebacteria bacterium
CACCATTCTTTTGTTTTTTCTCCGGGACTAAAAAGGGAGCGTGCTTCAAAATACGCAATCTGTGCGAGTGCTGTTTTTTGCGGGGGCTTCAGCTGCTTTCCATGGAGAATATCCTGCAGTTGTGCTAGCGTTCCTGAGCTACGTTCAACATCTTCAGTCATATCAAAAGCAATTTTAGCACTCTCAATAAATGTGTCAACCTATAATTGAATGACGCGCTCTACTCTGAAGCGACGCGGACGAAGGTACCAAGAGAGGAAGTCTCAGCATCATCAAGTTCTACCCATTTTTTCCCATTCCATCCATAAAGAGATCCATCTCCATCCATATCAACATCGCCCGAGACTTTGGTCTTTCCCTGAGTGAACACTCCGTAAGGACCCTCTGTGACCTCCCCTGGCGCATCCTTAGGCACTCCAAAGGTACCCATGGTTATATAAAAAGCGCTTCGAGAAAGATCCTTGGACGAAACCGAAAATCCCCCATCAGCTGAGGAGAGTTCTTTTCCTCCTTGTCGCAAATGGAAATCTGTTTCAAATTTTGCAACTAACTTTCCATCATCATCCCGCAACCGAAGAGTAAAAGTCCCGTCTTTGACACCTTTATCATACCGGCACTTACCAGAAGAGCATGTTCCTAGAAGGAGATCCCTTGTGATACTTCTTTTCCCTTTTAGCTTAACCGAGCCAGGTACTCCTTGTGTGATCCCTGATGAAACCTTGTACACCAACTCGTACTCTAAAGATTCCAAGCCTCTTGGTATCCCTGAAACCGAAAGACTAAACTCATGTCCATCGCTTGTCGGAGTGAGAGATACAAACGGTCTATCCTCCATAGGAAGCTCGTCCGATACTTTTTCCTCCATCGCTTCTTCTTTGCTAGAATCTTCCCGAGACCCACCAAGGAACCAAAAAGCCCCTCCCGCAGTAGCAAGCCCTAGGACAACAATAATGAGGATTAGAAGTGGTCGTTTCATTTGTTCAGTCCATTTTCGAAAGAAAACAAGCTTAGCTTATTGTGGAACCAATCAGATAATTTGTCAACTGCAACACGCTCTTGTTTGGCTGTATCACGATCTCGAATAGTCACCTGATCATCTTCAAGCGTTTGGTGATCGACAGTAATACACCAAGGGGTCCCAATCTCGTCTTGAGCAAAATAACGTTTACCAATGTTGCCACGATCATCCCATGCAGCTGCAAACTCAGAACTCAAGACTTTATGTATCTCTCGGGCTTTTCTGACAATATCATTTTTATTGGCAACCAAGGGAAAGACCGCAACTTTGTACGGAGCAACTTTTGGACTAAGCTTAAGAACTTTACGTTCTTTGTCTTCTGAATATGCATCGACGAGAAGAGTAAGTAAGGTCCTGTTTAAACCAAAAGTGGGTTCTACTACATGTGGGAAGAAACGCTTACTCGTCTTGGGATCCTCGTATTGCAAGTCCTCCCCGGACTTCTCACTATGATTTTTCAAATCAAAATCTCCACGATAGGCAAGACCGTAAAGTTCTCCCCATCCCCAAGGAAATTCAAATTCGATATCTTCCGTCCTTTTTGAATAATGAGAGAGCTCATCTTTCTTATGTGCTCGCCACTTCATTTTCTTCTCATTAACACCCAAACCAACCAGCCATTGCCACATTAATTTCTTCCACTCTTCAAAGGACTCCTCCCAATTCTCTGGTTGAACAAAATACTCGATTTCCATCTGTTCAAATTCTAGAGTTCTAAAAATGAAGTTTCCCGGAGTTATTTCGTTTCGAAAAGCCTTTCCAATTTGTGCAACACCAAAAGGTAGAGTAGGTCTTTCAGTTGTCAGAATATTCTTAAAGTTTACAAACATTCCCTGCGCTGTTTCTGGTCGCAAATATACTGTATTTGCCTTCTCCTCAACAACCCCCACAAAAGTTTTAAACATCATATTAAACTGTCTTGCCTCTGTTAATTCCCCACTACAGTCTGGGCACTTGTCACCCTTTACATGATCATCACGAAATCGGTGGTGACACTTTTTGCATTCAACAAGCGGGTCTGCAAACGATTCTGTGTGACCCGAGGCCTCCCAAACTTTTGGACTTTTAATTATCCCCGACTCAACTGGATACGTATTATCGCTCTGGTCAACAAATTGCTCCCACCAGAGATTGCGAATGTTTTGCAGCATCCTCGCACCCAAGGGCCCATAATCCCAAGTGTTGGCAAGTCCGCCATAAATTTCAGATCCTTGAAAAACAAAACCCCGTCTTTTTGCAAGAGAAGTAATCTTCTGCATTACATCGTTAGCCATGGACTTAAGTATATCTCAAAAGTAGGCTAGACATCTACCCTAGTGTTTTGAGAAAACTCCTTGCTCTAAGCTTACTATTTGCCAATTCTTCAATGTAAGCATCTAGCCTTGCCGGTGGGGACTTTCCCCTTTCTAAGAACCCTAACTCTTCTAAGACTTTTACTTTGAAAGATTGTACGAAAGCACGAAGGCCATCTTGACTAATTTTTGTAAGTTCAGAAAACGAATCAGTTAAAAGATCAAAAATTTCTTTATGCTCTTGGTGCTCCGCTGTAAGTTTATTTACAACTTCACAAAAATGATAAGCCACCGCAACTTTGGTTAAATCTTTGCGCCACCCTTGGTATGTTTCTTTGGTCTCCACATCGGTAATAATATCCATACTTTTACCTTTGGCGAGAAGGAGGTGGACTTTGTTAAAAAGCTCAAGAGACCCTCTCTTTCGCGATGTAGGTCGACGCACACCTTTGGCTATAGCACTAATCTTTCCATAAGCTTTACTAAAAATAGCTACGATACGATCGGCCTCGCCGAAGTTGCGCCGAGCAAGGATGATCCCCTCTGTAGAATAGGTGCGATCCTGCATGCAAAATCATTGTAGCAGAAGTAGGGCTAAAACTTGAGCTCTTTATCAGCCTTGAGGTTAAATTCTTCAGTATCTCTGCCAACTTGGACAACATATGGGTTCTTATCAGTCCCCGGCTGCTTTTGGATAAGAATCTTGTAGTCGTCTTTGCTGACTGGAGTCTTATATTTTAGCGTCACCTCTAAAACACCTTCAGGTCGCAAAACAAAGAAGCCCTCAAATACTGTTTTACCCAAATCTTCAGATGTTTCGATATCTACTTCAGACCCTGTTGAATCAAGAAGCTCTGATCCTTTTGGCACGTAAACCCTAAACCAGTCTCTATAAGGACCATTAAGCCATCCGTCGTGCTTTTGAGGATTCTTGTACTTTATAGTTAAAGTATTCGTACTGCCGTCATTGCCTGGCTCCACTTTAAGATCGACTTCTTGTTGGACATAAAGATTGGATTTTGCACCAGCAAAGTTTGCATCACTGATGTGCAAATAATCGCCCTCAAACTCCTTGATTCTCCCTGCAAGATTAAATGCCTCCATGGCCCCCTGTACCTCCTCATCCTCAAAGTAAAACATAATGTGCTTTTCTCTAATCGCGTTAAATCCAGCTTCGAAAATACCAGCTATCTTCTCTTTTGGCTGAGCCATAGAATTGGCGATAATAGAGTTCATAAGAGGTCCTAAAATCTTCTTTCGGTTATCATGATTTGGTGGCTGATAAACAATCTCACCCGATACAGGATCCCAGACAATGGGTCCTGCAACATCTGCAAAGGACTCAAGCTCATATATTACTTGAGGACAATCACACCGGGGATCGTCCTCGGATGAGAAATTACCATACCCTGGTACTCCAATCTTGCCTACAACTTCCAACAAGTCCACTACAAGTTTAGTGTCCATTGCAACCACACCATCAACCTCAGGAGATCCGGTTTTTGCATAACCTTCCATAAATGTGTCCATTGACATCTTAAAATCAGGGGAGAGATTCATGTCCCGAAGATTCCAGAAATTGACAAGAGGCAGATATTTTTTGATCGGGTCTGGTGCCGGAATCCGACTGTCAAAGCTTTTATCAAGATTGTAGATGTCGTTTGAAGTGACAGGCTCGAATTTTCCGTCGCGGACCCTGATGATCGAGTACGCTGTTAAAAAACCTCCAGTAGGGCGGAGCTCTTTGTCATTTTGCCACACAAACAAATAAGTTCGTTCTTCCTTTATTCCCAAAAGGTACGGCGCTTGTTCCAGAACAGGCCTCCCTTGAGAAACAAACTCATGTAGTTGATTAACAACTTCTATCCCCTGCTTTATTGGTTCTTGAACAGGCCTACCCCTAAAATCCTTTGGATACCTACCAGGGTCGATCTTATTAAACTCTGTAGCCATCACCTCAGTCTTTTTACTAAGAGGGTCAAGCTGTGGAATAATATCGTCGATCGTCTCAACAATAAAATTTATTCTGTCTTCGGCCTTTTGGCCTCCATCAGTTGTAGGAGCACCACCATCAAGCCCGAGAATATCAGCATAGGGTGCTGCTGTACTTAACATAATCTCTCCTGCCTCAATTCCTGCGATGCCTCCTTTCGCTGCACTGTGTGCATCACTCCAATAAGCGCCCAAAAAGGGTATAAACCGCGTCCACCCGAGTCTTCCAAGACTATTGTCAAAACCCGCAAGATCTTCCTTAACTTTTCCCAAAGAAGACCTCATTTGCTCAAGATCTTTTGCCTGTAGTGCCTGATAAAATACCTTCCCGGAGTCTGAAAGTTTCCTTGCCGAGTTATACGTCCCAATTGCTGGAATAACACCAAACACTATAAATAGAAGAAGGACAACCCCTCCTACAATAGCAAACTTACCGCTAATCTTTGGCAAAGAAAGCTTACGTTTTGGTCGACTGCCATCTGGAAGACCGCCATCTGGAAACTCGTGGAATCCGGCATCGACAGCCTCAGGGGTGACATCCGAGCCAACACTGGGTTGCTCCTGTTGACTTACCACCTCTTCTTTGGAACATGAGAATATTTTTTTGATCTTATCCATTTATTATTTAGTTATACTGCTCCCTTGCCTGAAACCATAGCCCAAGGTGTCTTGGCAAGAATTTTTAAATCCACCCACAAGGACATCTTGTGAGCATACCGCGCATCAAGTGCTATTCTTTTGTCAAAATTAACTTCCGAGCGTCCTGAGACCTGCCAAATTCCTGTCACTCCAGGATTTACTGAAAGTACTTCCCGGACTAAACTTCTCGTTTTTGGATACCGCTTTTGCTGATCTTTAAGTTCATCTGGATAATAAGGTCTCGGTCCTACTAAACTCATCTCCCCCCGCAACACATTGATCAATTGCGGCACCTCATCAATCGAATGTCTTCTAATAAAGCCTCCGACCGTGGTTACTCTTGGGTCTTGATGCAGTTTGTAGCTTGAACGCTTATATTCTTGGTATAGTTTGCGGAATTTTGGATCCGTTGTCAAGAGCTTGTGCGCGTTGAGAATCATCGAACGAAATTTAAAAGGATAAAAGAGTTTACCGTCCTTACCAACTCTTTCTGGTGTGTCTGCAAAAACAGGGCCAGGAGAAGTCAATTTTACTGCTACTGCGGTCACAACAATAATTGGAGAAAAAATCGTCAACAGGAACAGCGACAAGATAATATCTATTGTTCTTTTCAACGGTGTGTAACTCATTCTGGCAGTTTGACTAGTCTACCAAATTGGCTTGCAAATTTCTTCTTGCTAAACCTCCTGGCGCTATTAGTACAGTCTTCTTCATTAAATTTCATCTTGGAAAATTTGTCTATTGCGTCCTTTTGAGAACTAGATGTCTGCTTGTCAAAGAATATCCCGGTTTTTCCATCAACTATAATCTCTAGAGCACCACCGGCCTTATAAGCTATTACTGGTTTACTCGCGGCTTGTGCTTCAACAGCTACAATTCCAAAATCCTCCTCTTGTGGGAAAATTACCGCCCTGCATCCAGCATAATACCCCGCCAGTTCTTTATCGCTTACTTGACCAACAAATTTAATATTCTTAGATTTAGCCTGCATTTTGAGACTTTTTTCCTCACTCCCTGTTCCGACAATAATTAATGGTAACTTCAACCGATTAAAGACCTCTATAACCAAACCAACTCGCTTATATAGCACCAGTCTGCTTACCACCAAAAAGTAGTCCCCTTCTTTCCTCTGGGAACTGGGAACTGGAAACTGGAAATTACTTGCGTCCACAGGAGGATACACAAGAGTTGAATTTTTTCCATAGAACTTTTTAATGCGGGACGAGACATTTTTAGAAATAGCAAGCATGATGTCTGGCCGTTGTGCGGCCACTTTATCCCACGCACGCAGATAAGAAACAATAGGTTTGGTAACGATTTTAAGAAAATCATTCTTGAAATATTGTTTATACCCACTCCATAAATAACGGGTTGGGGTAAGACAATAGCAAACATGTTGTGTCCCTGGTTTTGTGATTATTCCCTTAGCAGCCTCAGAAGTAACACTAATTACAAGATCATATTCCGAAAAATCAAAGGACTCGAATGCTACCGGCATTAGAGGTGCATATAAATCATGTCTGCTTTTGGCAAATGGAAAGGTTTGTAAAAAAGAAGGAATTACTTTTGGAAAAACTTTTGCCCAAGGGGCGGTTTCCTGGTTATAAACCGAAGTGTAAAGTGGCGCATCAGGAAAAAGCTCGTGCAACGCCAAAAGCACACGCTCTGCCCCACCCCATTTATTAACTCGATCGTAAACTAAAGCTACTTTCAATATAAGGTGATTATACCCCAGATAAATGCAAATATTATTGACAGATCAAAATTGAAGTGCTAAACTCTGCCGAAATGAAAGCAGAAGCACCTCGGGAACAAGAAGAAGTTGTACCGGCGGAGCCACTCCAAACTGAGTCTGAAGCACTCTATACAAAAGTCAGGAGTATGCTATCGAGAACACCTGAATGTAGAGAGGCAGCAGACAAAGTATTATTTACTCGAAACCGACCAGAAAATCCAATTCTTGTCAGAAGAGGAGAAAAGCTCTACTCTCTACGAATAACCCGAGGCCGGATACATATAGAAAGAAGAGGCGGACCTAAAGTAGATAATGATATAGGATCTGTTCTTACAATAGCAGATCCTACTCTTAGTTTGAATGTTGGACCCCCTTCAGAATCCGATCCAGGAAATACCGAATCTGACCCTGCAGACGTGAGGAATTTCATAAACCAAATGAAAGCCGATATTGCCATAGGAACTACCTCAGCTGAAAAAGAGCCCTCACAAAGTAACCCCTCACGTCACGGGTATATGCTAGAATAGATGTACAGAGTTAACTCTAGAGTTAACTCTTGAATTAACTCCTAAGATATATGGCGCGAAGAAAACTTGAAGAAAGACATATACGCAAGCTCACAAGAACTGGTGGGGGTGCTAGCTTTAGCGTCACACTACCTATCGAAATCATCCGTAAATTCGGTTGGCGCGACCGTCAAAAAGTGATAGTCAAATCCCGCGGTAAGAAAATTGTTATTGAGGACTGGGAGAAGTAGGAGTTTTGACTATTAAGACAATAATATCATTCACCTCTCCAATTAGTTGATTTTCTTTAAAGACTCTTCCGCTTCCTTTTATTGAATTTGTTCTCTTGCGAGTAATTTCCACTTCTGCTCTGACAATATCTCCTGGAAGGATAGTTCTATTAATAAATTCACAATTTCCCACACCCCCAAAAAGTCCTATGTGATGCTCTGGTAGCAACGACCGGGAGGCTATCCCTAATGTTTGTGCAACCATTTCTATCTGAAGTGCTCCTGGTAGTATTGGAAACCCTGGAGACTGGTCTACACGAACTCTCATGTAACCAGTTGTGTGTTCGCCATCAACCTCTACCTTATCTAGGAACAATGATACATCGCGATGCGGCAAAATCTCCTCGATTTCGGGTCGTCCTAGAGTTAACCTTTCTGGCATAGAGTTTTTCTATCTAGGCCCTCCAGAATTTACTCCCTGTCCGGGCATAGCTAGCCAGGTTATCATCATTCCTCCAAAAACAAGCACGGCGGCTACATCTGGTCTGCCCGTTGCTGCACCAAGCGCTATAAGCAGCCCTGCACCCGTTACTGCCGCCTCTATACTTACTGCTGTTTTTTTAACTGCAGCGGCCTTTCCCTCAGAACTAACTTCCGGCGGATTCACTCTTATTATGTCCCGTTCGTATCCCATTTTCTCACCTCCCATTGGGCAATGCGTCATTATATACTCTTAATGTCTTCTCTGCCATCTTGTGCCAAGAGTAACGCTTCACCCGCCTTTGCCCTTTATTAACTAAGCCCCTAGAAAGATTTCCATCTGTAAGGATCATGTTAATTTTATCTGCAATATCTCCCTCGTCTTTTGGCTTAAAATAAAGTGCGGCGTCACCATAAATTTCGCGCAAGACGGGAATATCGGAACATACTACTGGAGTCCCTGCTGCCATTGCCTCAAGGCCTGGCAGACCAAACCCTTCGGACAAAGTTGGAAATATAAATGCTTCTGCATTTTTGTACAATCTACTTAATTCTTTATCCGAAACATGGCCTACAAGTTTTACAAAACTTTCAGCATTTTCTTGCTTTATGAATCTTTTAAACTTTCCCCAAAAAACACTACGTCCACAAACAATTACTAACTTCTGTGGTGATTTTGTGACCTTCAATGAGCGGACTACTGACTCTACATTCTTATGTGGATATAAACTGCCCACATATAAAATATATGGCTCTCCTGCGTCCTTTCTTCCTGGCTTTGACAAGGTAGGTGCCCCCTCATATGAGACTGCAACTTTAGACACAGGAACACCAAACCTACTAACAACCTCGTTTTTTATGGTTTTGCTTGGCACCAGTATCTTTGCTGCACGACTAATTGCGGCTCGCACAATCAAACGATAACCAAGATATTTAATCGCGTAAAGTGGAGCAGGAAGCGTAGTAACACCAAAACCTTGAATATTATGCCAAAGAACATCATGAATCGTCACAACAAATTTGCCACCATAGAAAATCGGTGCATTGAAATGAGGAACATGAAGAAGATCTAAATTTTCTTTGCTAAAGATGCCAGGCAGTACAAATTGTTCTGCTAATGTATAGTGCTGTATATCAGCAACAACTTTTTTCCAATTTTGCTTTGTCGGAATATCATCTAGATCTTTTTTACGGCAAAAAAGGACATAGTCGTTACTCGTATCAACCTCCTGGAGATTGCGTACCAATTCTTCTGTGTATCTTCCGATACCAGCATGTTGTGTCCCCCAAAGCCTTACATCTATTCCAATTTTTGCCATACTATATATTATGAATGTTTTGCTACACGAAATCTCTGGAGCAGTCCAATTCCGGATAATACTATCCAAGTCAGAATTCTTGGATACTTATTCATATAGTGTTTCTTGTAAAAAGTTCTCATTGCCTCAGTTGAAGCGCGTGCTGATCGTAATTGAGTTTCTCGTGTAGCAGTCGCAATTCCTCTACTATGACTCTTAATCCCAGAAGCTACTCCGCGATAATGTAAAACTTTGGTAAGTGGCACAAACATGACTTTCCAACCCTTCTCTTTCAATCTATAGCAAAAATCCAACTCATCCCCATACCAAAAATAATCCTCGTCCCACCAACCTACCTCCTCACCTGCTTTGCGTCTTACAAAAAAGAATGCACCACTAACCGAATCCACCTCGTGTGGACTTTTATCGTCTAACAGCCAACCTTGTGTATACCCTGCAAACAATTTGCTTTTTGGAAGGAGACCCCTGATCCCGGAAAAATGAGCAAAAGAATTCCAAGGAGTTGGGAAACCTCTGTGGGATGCCTCGTCCAACTCCCCACTAGGAAGTTCAAGACGCGGAGATGCAACACCAACGTCTTTTTCCCCTTGCATAAATTTAAATGTTGTTTTTAGAGCATCCTTGGATAACACAGTATCCGGATTTAGAAATAATATGTATTCTCCACGAGCCTTTTTAAGGCCAATATTATTCCCTTTAGAAAACCCAACGTTCTTCTTATTTTTGATAAGCTCAATACCCACACCCTTTATATCCTCAATACTCTCAGTACTCGCATTATCAACTACAATTACCTCTATAGAAATCCCCTCCGCATGCGATTTCTTAATAGATTGAAGGCACTTTTTTAAAAATTCTTTCGTATTGTAATTAAGAATAATAATACTTATGTTCATTTTGCCCCCAAAACTGCCTCTCTATAAACTTTATCTAATTTCTCACCCATCTTATCCCAACTATATTTTCTCTCTACAAGTCTCCGCGCATTTTCGGCCAAGACCTTAGCCTTCTCTGGGCTTCTCAACAGCTCAACCACAGCATTGGCCATATCGCTAGCCGTATCTCGAATATAAACATCAACACCGTCAGCTACTCCGATCCCTTGCGCACCTATTTTGGTTGTAACAATAGGAAGCTTTGACGCCATTGCAGCAAGATTCTTAAGTCTGGTCCCCCCGGGTCCTTTCAGGGGAGCAACAAAAACGGAAGCTTTGTTGTATGCAGATCTGATGCTTTCAACATCGTCTTCCTGTAAAGACTTAATGATAATATCATCTGCTGCAAGACTGGTAACACTCTCCGGTGTATGCTGTCCAACAATCCAGAGTTTTACACCAGGTACTTTCTCTTTAATCTTAGGGAACACATCATTTACCAGAGCTTGGGCGGCTTCAACATTTTGCAGCCATTTGAAATTACTAACGAATAGAACTCTTTTATCCTTCTCATCCCAATTCTTTTTAGGAAGGAAAAAATTTAGATCTACACCGTTGGGAACAAGATCTACATCAAGCCCCTTTTCAAGACTTAACATTTCCCGTCTATCCGCCTCTGATACAGCAACAACCTTCCCCGCCTTCTTCCAAAAATCTCTCTCCCAAAACTTTAACTTTGCAACATCTAGATTTAGTAAAAATCTTAAGGGGATAAATTTAACCCCTTTAACAAAATGTTGATAGACTAAATATTCTATTGTTTGCTCAACAAGAATTGTTGGCAAAGAAGTTTTGGGAATATTTGTCATCACATAGAAAGTCTCTGCATGAATAAGGTCGTAGTTTTCCTCATCTAGCTCGCGTGCTACAGCGTCACGGAAGGTCCGTGACAAATAAATACTAACTAGGAATGGATATAGCGTTAAACCGGAAAGAATGATATTAAACGGGTTCCACGCCTTCCTTCTTTTAAAAACCACAACCTTTTTGCAATACTTCTCAAGCTCCGGAATAAACTCTCTTTCCTTATCATCCCTGATATAGCAAAAGAGGGTAATGTCATGCTTTTTATAAAGTTGCTTAATTAAGTTATATGACCGGATTTGCCCACCAGAAGACGGTGGAAAAGGGAGGTAGGGCGTAAGGGTAAGAACCTTCATCTCATCACTCCCTCCGGCAGTGATGTCGGTGAAGAACCTTGACTCAAGCTAACGCTTGCTATGAATACTTTCATCGAAGTTTAACCACCACATATTCATCTGTTTTCTCAAGCACCTGGTATTTTGCCATAACATCTTTAGTTTGCTGGTCAAAATTCACAGAAACATAATACCTAGCACCAAACCTCTCGATCATCTGGTCTATGGGTAAAGTAATATGGGGCCATCCACTACGTCTCGTTTGATAAAGAAAAGCTGTATCACCATTGTATGGTGCGAGTATGAGTGCGTCCTTGGGAATTAGCTTATCAACAGCCTGCCCTGCCCGAACAATCTCGGGGTGGTTGATCTTATAAAATTCTCTGACTTGATAAAACGAAAATACCAGCCCCATGCAAACACTGCCTATAACTAACAATCGGCGCAGTTTTGTATCGAGAGAGGTAATATTCCAAAGAGCAATAGACCCACCGGCTAATGCAAGTGATACTGCTGGAATTATTAACGTTTGGTAGTAATCATGTCTGACGCTTGCTGTAGCAACAATCGAAACATATAAAAATTGTCCGAGAAGGAAAAAATGAATAAACCAACTCGATCCTGGCTTCGAAAATTTCTTTGCGAGACCTATTGCAAATAGTATTGCTAGCCAGGTCCCCAGAATCAATCTTCCTAGCCGCTCTGAGAAAATCCACCACCAAAAAGAAGGTTTAAATCTAATATCATCACCGTTGAAAACCCATATAAAATGGGGGATACCTCGCAAAAAATCTTCGTTCCACATCCACGCGCGCCAGACAAAAAATGGAGTTAACGAGAGCGAAAGAAAAAACCAGAGCTCTGCCCTCTTTAGCATTCCAACAATGCCGAACTTTGCAAGCGCAAGATACAGCATTGGCAGTGCATAAAAAATTGTAAACGGTTTGACAAGTAGGGCTGTTGCAAAAAGGACTCCTGAAAACAAGATAAACAACAATTTTTGTCTATCAATCCACAAAACAAAAAACCATAGAGCTGCAAGGGCGGACGCAACAGCAAGTGGTTCCGGCAAAACAACTCTTGAGAAATAGATGTTAAAGGGTAGGATTGCAAAGAAGGATGCTGCTAACAAACCACCAATGGGGCTTATGAAGCGCCTTCCTAAAAGGAACATGAAGACAACTGAGACAAGGGATGCTATAACAGAAGTCAGCCTTCCCCATTTGTCAAAAGAAAAGTAGGGTAAAGTATTAAAGAGCGCAGCATGGATCGCATTAAAAATAGGAAACTCCACAAATCGCCATCCGCTTGGGTTCTCAAAACTTGTTGCTACACTTGAGATGTCGTGATAGCGGGGATGGGCGAAATCTATCCCACTCTGGACAAAGAAATAGCTTACTGATGCCGTGTCAGCTTGACGCCAAGAATGCCAGTCAGCTATTGGGTTATCAATCTTGTAAAGACGTAATGCAAGAGCAACGCCCACAATTAAGAAAACTAAAAAGTACTGTACTACATTTTTTGCAAGTAATTTAGTCATTTGGCCACTTTGCTCTTAGCAACTAACCCTACAGCTATTCCTGCTAACGTCCAAAAGATAATGGCAACTTTGGATGCCTCAAAAACGTCAATAAACATTGCATTGATAAGAATTCCAATAAAAGACCCTACAAATCCACCAACAAAAGCAGTATTTATGTCTAAGTTCTGTGCTTTTCGTAAGAATCTGCCAAACCCATCTGTTAATCTTACCAAAACCAAAAGAAAGGCCAAACTACCCACAATACCAATTTCTCCTAAAGCCCTCAAATAATCGTTGTCTGTGGCTAATGTGATTGATGAGTAGCCAGTTCCCAAGACAGGATTCTTTGAGAAAGAGCGAATTGCCCGTGGCCACTCGGCATTTATACGTATTGAAGTAGAACGGTCCTCTATAACAGGGGGTGGTGACTCAACCACCACAGGAGCCAGTGTGGATTCTTGGGCTAAAACGACAGGGGCAGACCAGTTAATTAAATTATTATTAATAATCCTTCCTTTGTATATATTGACCGTGTTGAAATACTTTGCCCCCAAGTCGCTAAATGTTGCCATCGCCACAATGCTTAAGACAACAAACGGGAGAATAAAAATTTTCTTCCTAATCAACCATAAGGTTACAGACACCCCTACAAGATAGGCAATAAAAGAAATTCTAGATTCGCTTCTCATAAGAAGCCAGAAGGCGGGTGATATTATCACAAAAAACAAAAAGACTCGATACCACCAATTCCGCATTGCGAACCAAAAGGCAATAGCAATCGGGAAAAACATAACCAGGAAGGCCGCAAGGTCATAATGTCCTGCAAATGTTGAGTGCAATCTGGCCCCGGGAGTCCAGTGGAGAGAAAACCCCTTTGCATATTCCGCATTTTGCGTGGAAATGACAGGTAAACCAGCATATATTTGTCCAATCCCATAAAGGAACGCCACAAAAGAAACTATAAAAAGCGTCTCTCCAAAAAACTTAACATTTGCTCCCCGTCTCATAGCCATAAGGGCTATGAAAAACGGAATCAGATACTCGATCCTCCGTATCCAATGAAGAAAACCGACATGGGCAATAACAGTCTCTGTAATGAAAATACCACCTAGTAACGATAGAAGCCCAACCCCGAAAAACAGCAACAAGGCTTTGTTAAGTGTGCTTTTGAAGAACTCGCCAATACCATCCTTTATTAGATAGGCCAACCAAAAAGCAGCCAACGCTGCAATCAAAAAGTCTTCCACCCTTACTGCTACTGAGATTCCGGGGATATTAAAGAGTGGAAACTTGGGATAAAGCGGGATAACAAGCAATATAGCCGCAACTCCATATTTGAATACCTGATTTGATTTAAATAGTTCTAAAAGCTTTTGCATAAATCCTCAGGGCCTCCTTTTGGCCACCTAAAATCCCAAAAACAACAATTCGCAAGACGGATGCTGTTTTCAAAAGAAGGGTCAAAATTGGATACTGCCAACTTGGGTAGTGCTTTTTGTAAAAACGCTTTAGACCCTCAAACTCTCCAAGAATACCTCCCTCTTTCCCAATCTGTCTATCTCCAAAACCAACTTTTTCTCCTTTGCCACTTGCTGCCCCAATATGCACCACTTTTGTCGCCGGGATATACCATGTTTCCCAACCATCTTTTTTCGCCCTCATACAAAGGTCAACCTCCTCAACATACATAAAGAATTTCTCATCCAAACCACCTATTTTGTTGAGTACTTCTTTTCGTGTCAGTAAAAATGCTCCTGTGACCCAATCTTGCCGGTGTTCCCTTTTATAAAAATCGCTTTTGCCAAAAAAATTTGGTGTGTGGGGATGGTAAGATCCAAAAAGATCAGCAACCCCTGGGAGATCGTCGAGAAACTTTGCCCAAAGAAACATCCTTAGAAGATCTGGAAACCGTCCGCCAGTTGCTTGTATACTACCATCCGGATTCAGCAGTGTGCAGGTTGAAATCCCAACTTTAGGATGTTGATCCATCCAATCAACCATCTTTTTAAGCGTATTTTCCTTAAATTCGGTGTCTGAGTTAAGAAGTAAAATATATCGTCCTTTCGCCTCTTTGATTCCCTGGTTGTTAGCTCTGGAAAACCCTAGATTCTTTCTGTTTGCAATCACGCGAACGTCTTTACCGAGACCCTTAGTACTCCCATCATCTGACGCATTGTCAATAACAACAACCTCAAAACTTATTCCTTCCGTGTGTCTTTTAATTGACTCAAGACATGCAAGAAGAAGTTTCTTTGTATTAAAACTGACAATAATTATTGAAACATCAATCATTTGTATTTTCCAAACCAGTCTTTAAAAAATCTTCCAGTAGCATTAAGCAACTCGCCTGCTAAAACAAAAAGTAGACCTAAACTGAGAACAATAATCGACACCCGAACCACTGGTAATGATGGAACATGCCTGACGGTTACTTTATGTAAAAAGTGTTTCCCCTCAAAAATGATAGGATCTGTCTCATCCTTGGGTTTGAACCCGTTAATATAAATAGACCCCCGCAATGGGTGGACAATCTCCTCTAGGAAAGTACTTTTTGTCCATTTCCGGCCACACCCTTAATATAATTAAAATAATGACATCTATGGATTTTCCCTCTAAAATCATAGAAAAGCTAAAAACTTAACTATAAAATACCAAACAAATTATATTC
>NZCP01000038.1 GCA_002686465.1 Candidatus Woesebacteria bacterium
AAATAACCCTCAACAATACTATTTTTTGATTTTTTCGAAAGCGACTCATCTTGTGTTGGGTGCGCGTATGGTTGGAAATTCGGAACAAATCCGGCGGCTTTTGGTAAACCTTTCTTGCTCACCGGATTCCACGGCCCTTCCGGTAGTGGTGGTGCTGGCGTGCCATCTGGTAAGAACATTTGGCTCCCGGGCTCTGGGATTGTATAAGTAATTCTCGGGTTTGCCGACGGCGGCATTGGGAGATCCGTTCCGGGTAGACCACTTCTAGTCATTGGAGGAATTACAGTTGGGTCCGTAGTTTTCGGTGGGGCCAAAGGCTTTGTGGCGGCCGGTTTGGGCAAGCTGCGCATAACTTTCGTGCCTCCTATTCTAATGTCGCTACGCCGTTCAGGATCGAGTAAAGGCTGACCACCTACCTCGGGTGCTTTTTCGTTTTCCCATTTTCCCCAAGTGCCAGCTTGACCTTGGTCACGAAACCGCCCGTTAAAGTCTCCCCTATCTGTATCAGGTTTATCATAACTAGGAATATTATACACCGCTTCTTTAATTACTTCACCGTCCGGCAAAGGTTGAAGTTCCTGATCTAAAGAACGATGTCTAAAGCCTTGAGCACCTTCGCCCGGCTTCGTTTCTTTTTTATATTTTTCTTCTTTATAGTCATAAACGTGCCCCGGTGGAGTATAATATTGTCTTAATTTATGCTCTAATCTTTTACGCTTGCGATCAGGTGGCTGATCACGCAATTGCTTCTCCCAGCGTCGATCATTTTCAAACGTGCGCGGGTTGTCGATTTCGAATTGTGTCGGTGTCCTTGGGCCAGCGGCTTTAGCTTTTTCTTCAAGCTCTAATTGTTGTTTTAGCAAACGGTCTGATTCTGATTGTATAAAATTTTCATGCTTTATTGGAAGGTATCCAAATTCTTTATATCGTGCCCGTGCTTCTTGTTGCTCTTTCTCTTGAGCTTGTATTGATTCCTTTTCTTTGGGCGTTAGAAGACCAAATCTTTTTCGTTGATTGTAATTTTCTTCTTTTATTTGTTCGGGAGTTGCGTCAGGACGGAGTCTTTTAAATTCATCCATACTGCTCTTAACCCACTTCTTCTTTCTCTTTGTCAGTTTTTCGTTTATCTCTTTATCCCACTTTTCAAATTTTTCTTCGCTTGGCAATGGAAGTACACGCTCCTCGACCCTGAAGGGGCCTTGGCCTAATTTCGGAGGCGTAGGTAGCTCTTCCGGATAGTAGTCTTTTTCGCTTCCTGAGCGTTTTTTTGGATCGTCAAAGTTCGGAATAAAACCTCCAGCAATTAATCGTGGATCAACACGGGGTCCTCGATTTACTTTATCAATAAATCCTGCGTGAACTCCTGTAGCGCTTTTTGGGGGCTCTATCATCGTGTAGGGATGCCCCATTGAGTTTACACCTGTGTGTTTTGTCTCGAAAGGATTCGTAAAAGCAACCTCTCTTGTCCCATCGCCCTTATTCAAGCTTGTGGCTACTCCCTTTGGGCGACCCCCCATAGATTCAACCAAACTAGGAGGATAATTATTTGCTACCATTGAAGCTTTTTCAGTGAAAGCGGGGATAAATCCTGAAGCTTTATCTTCGGACTGAAGCATCCTTTCCAAATCCTTTTGCGGCACATGGCTTAGATCCACTGGGAGAGATATACCAAAGCCCCTAAGTGCATCACCTACATCTGGCCTAACTTGTGCTTTAGGTATTACTGCGCCAGCGGTTCCTTCGCCCTTCTTTAGGAAATTATTTATATCTTTAAATATATCACCAAATTTATCTAATTGTTTAGGGTCGAGTCCTCCATCACCCCCTAGATTTTTTTTTAAAACTGCGGCCATGAATTTTAAACTAAGACTTGAATCAGCAAGAGCTTTAAATATTTTACCAGATAGAACTCCATGTATGTCTCCTAGTTTTCCGGTAATTTTTGATAATTCATCTACCATTTTTTGTGGATCAAGTAATGATGAAAGTTCCTCCGCAAGGCCCTCTGCCAAATTTGTATCTTGTAATGCTTTTTTAATAGCTTGAGGTAAATTTTCTAAAGTGCTAAGTGCTCCTGCTATTCCTGTTAATGCAGGATTTAATGGAGGCATATCTGCGTTCGGCCCCGCATCTGGCTGGGGCTGCTGCGCGGGTTCATCAGGCTCGGGCAAAGGTGATCCGGGCATTGCTGGTTCGAGTGCTGTTGGTTCGGGTTTTGCTGGTACGGGTACTGACGGTGCAGAATATGGTGCAAACGGTTTTCTCATGTGTGGCCATAGGTCTTGTGGGCCTTTGATATTTGGATCAAAGCTTGGTCCCGTTCGTCTTCCTTCTCCAAGGTCACCTGCGCCCGCTGCTGGTCCGGTCGGATACATATATTCTAAGATGTGTCGAGGAATCGGAGGTACTGGTGCTGGCGGTGTCTTGGGTTGTTTTAGAGCTTTTGACTCTTCTGATTCTTTTTGAGTTGGAGTTTTCTTCGGTTCCAATATATTTTTTAAGCTCTTGAGTGTTTCTATTAATTTTTTATTATTAGCTTCTTCTTCAGCAATTTGTTCGTCAAGTTTTTTGGCAAGTATTTTTTCTTCATCCGATACATTAAGTTCGTCTTTAATGTGGCGAATGACCGTATCAAGAACATCGATCATCCCGCTATTGTCGATGCCAACTTGTCCTGCAAGCCTATTTCTTTCAGCTGTTTTTTCTTTTAGTACTTGTGCTTTATCTGATCTTTCTTGAGCTGTTAAAGGTTTATCTATGTCCACGGCTAAATGCGATTTTAAATCACTAAGCTTATCGGTTGATTCTTCTAGTAGGTCTTCCAAAGACTTGAGTCTAAGTGTGGGATTATTCTTTATAGCCAAATGGATATGTTCCAACATACTAAGTTGACGATTTAATATCTCCGCTTCCTTGTCGAAAGCAACCGCCCAATTTGTTCCTCCCTTTAACGCATTGGGTTTGCCTTCCGCCGCATCTTTATCTTGCGCGCGTGCTGTTGCGGCAAGGTCAGTACCCTTAATAATTTCAAATATTACACTTTGTATATCCTTTTCTAAATCCTCTGATTTCGCTTCTCTTCCAAGTAAGGATGTTAGGCGCGCAAGTTGAGTATTTTCATCTGATACACCCGTTCCCTCAAAAGCCTTTCTCACGCTTCCTGCCTCTGTCGTTCCTCTTTCTGCCTTCGCCGTGGACAGACCCCTTCCTTTTCCTGCATCAAAGTGTCTTTGGTATAAAAGTTTAGCTCGTCCTATTTTTTCCTTCTCAGCTTCTTTTGCTTTACCCCTCTCACCAACCCAGCCGTAAGCTCCCGTTCTGGAGTTTGCGTCTATAGCTTTCTGCATTTTTACCCAGTCTATCTTTGGGTTTGCTCCTTCAATCTGCATTAGTTTGTTAATAAGCCATTTTTGGTAATCGGCACCGCCTTCCTTACCGCCTCGCTCTTCTTTTGCTAAAGCTTTCGAAAGGTTTTCTCCCAGTATTTTACCAAGTTGTTTCCATTTTTCTTTTCCTATTCCTCCTTCCCGCACACCAACTTCTCCCGATATTCTCCGTCTGCTTGCGTCTTTCGAAGCGTTTGAATTTGTATAATCTATGCTTTGTAAAAAATCAATCGCTTCTTTTAGTTTCGATACGATTTCTAGACCTTGCGTAGGATCTCCAGCCCCCTCTTTCAGAGAGGATATAAGTTTTGAATTTTTTGAAATTTCTTTGGCTGCATTTAAAATTTTAATTAATGTAGTGCCTTCTTTTCTAATTTCAGCAAGCTGTTTTTTTAATTCATACGTCTCTTCTGGCGCCGCCCACTTTAAATCTTGTAATACTTTTTTTTCGCTTTTTTTAGTCTCGCCAATTTCCTTTTCTACTTCTTTAAAATTTTTACTTTCAAATCTACCCGCTTCGAAAGGATCAATAATACCTGTAGCAGCCTCAACAAGAAATTTATTCTCTTGAGTTCCTGCGTCTGGCCTACCTTGCTCCGCTCTGTCTTTTATCTCTGAGAGAGCCGGTGCTCCTCCCATGCCCGGCGGCTTGGTCGCTGGGGCAAATTCCTTTGTCTTAAGATCTTTCCATGGGACAATTATTCTTTCGGGTATCGCTGGCGCCGCAAGACCCGAGGCTTTCGGCAAATTTCTTGCGTCTTGTTCGGCTTTATCTTGGGCTTGTCGTAATGCTGTAGGTTTTTGAGGCGCCGTTTCCGTTCCGGGTCTTGTTCTTGAGGCTGTTGATCTAGTCGGTGGTTTTCCACCCGGTCCTATTTTTTGTTTTCCACTTGGTATATCGTGCATTCTGTCCCAGTTTTCCGGAGCATCTATTCTAGGCGCATCCAAGAACACGTCAACTCTTCCTTGCGGACGCCTTCTCGCTGGTGTATTAGCCCAACCAGCATTTTCTCCTGTAAAAATTTCTTCTTGAGCGTCACCGAACATAAAGGCTTCGTTAATCTGTTTATTAGTTTCTTCCCAAAGAGATTTATGTTTATCGCTTATATCTTTAACATTCGTGGTAATAACTTTCATTCCACTGCCTAAGTCTGTAACGGTTCCCCCAACAGATATTGCTGATTTTTCATATGCTGCTCGCTGCTTCTTTGCGTTTGTGTGGGCTTGACTTTGCGTTGCTACTTGTGTCTTTCTTAAGGACTCCCTTTGTTCCTGAGCTTTTTGTTGTTGCGCTTTTTGAGCTTCGTTTTGGACGTAGGCCTTCTCTGAGGCTCTAGCATATGCTCTTTCCATTAATTCCATACCACCCTCTTCACCCCTAAGCTGTCTCAATATTTGGGTTAATAGCCTTATCTGAATACCTTGACCTTTCTGAGTGGCTGCACCCTTAGCTAGTTCCAATTCAAATCCTTGCTGAAAACTGCTTTCGTATTCTTGCTCATTTATTGGTCTCATTACTCCAGTAACAACCATTGCGTTTTTGATTTGGTCAGCTATTTCTTTCGCTGCGTCTGTAAATTCTATAGGTTTATCTTTTACCTTGGCTTCTTCTTGCTTTTTTCTAATTAAATTAAACACAGAACCTCCTAACATCTTTTTTATTCTGTGTTCGTCTAGAGATCCTTCTACAACCTTTCTTGCTCCTCCCTCCTCTATGGGGGATTTTTGAATATTTCTATTAATATAATCTATTACATCATCGAATTTTTTTATAGTTTTAAAGGATTCTTCTGGGGAAGTCCTAGCAACCGCTCCTTCTATACTTCCTCTTCTTGATATTTCTACCCCCGCTTCTCTTTTCTTATGCCTCATCCTTATCATTTCTCGTATCGCATCCTTATCTGTCTTGATAAGCTTCATTGGGTCTCCTGTTCCGCCTTGTTCTTTATAAATTCTCCGCGCTACATCTATCATGCCCTGATAGGCTGATTTTAGAGCTGCTGCTTCTTTGTCTCCTCCTGATGCTGTACCAATCAAATTCGAGGTGCCTATTTTTCCTTTCCCGCCAGTTTCTACTTCCCAGTCGGGCATCCATGTATCTTTTGTATCGCCAAATGCGCCAGCTAACCAACTTGTTTCTCCCGAAGGCATAAGCATGTTAAATGTTTCTCGAGCTACATCTGACAAAAGACTTTTCTCTCCACCAATCCACTTTCCTTGTCCTTCGGATTTTGTTGATGCTATATTGGCTTCGTTTTCCGCTATCCTAAGCCTAGTGACAGATTTATCGAAATCAATAAATAATTTTTCTGTTGCGTGTGCCGCGTTTTGAAGAGCTTTGGTGTCTGCCGCTTTTGCTAGACGAATATTAGTATTCCTAATTCCTATTTCAAGATCATGCAAGTATATGTCAAGTTCATTTATTGCCCCTTCAGCTTCATAAATATTTTTTCCAAGATCAATAGCCGCCCCGATACCTGCTCCAATCGTCATTCCAACAATTCCGCCGGGTGCGCCCATCACCATCCCACCCGCAGTATGACTAGTAGTTCGTGCGAAAGTTGATGCGGCTTCTTCATTACTACCTCTTCCATATTTTTCTGTTACAACATCCCTTTGTACATCTCCCGCACGCATCATTCCTACCCCTACTGCGGTGGTGGGGCCGATCTTGGGAATCAAATGGGTTAACGCAAGAGAGAAGAAGTCGGTCATAGCTGACTCTCCAGAATAAACAGGACCCTGACCCTGAGTGCGCCCGCTGCCGAATAAGCCCTCCCCAAGATTTGTTCGGGTGTCTTCAAATCTATTACCAAACCCCTCACCTGATTCTCCAAAAAATGGAGTGGGTGAGTCGAGCGA
>NZCP01000039.1 GCA_002686465.1 Candidatus Woesebacteria bacterium
CTTTTTGGCGGAGTGTGGGAAATTGTAGGAATGTGGGTCCTTTATTTCTCAAAATGGGTGCTGAGAACTAATATGCTTTTTGAAGAGTGGTTTGACAGAAAGAGGAGAAGAGAGTTTAAGGAGGCTGGCTTTACTCATATTTTTGTGATTGCAAGAAAAGCTACTTAACTTTTTTAACCGCAAGTAAACCTATGGAGTACTTTGGGTTTTTCCTAGTGTATAAATAATGAGTTGTTTCTGCTAAGATTCCCCAAACAAGTGCCCAGAAAAGTCGGGGCTTCCATTTTAATTCTGCCTCATTAGTTCTTAATATATTACAAAATTTAGTTCCATAGATACCTTCTACGCGGTAACCCCTATTTGTAAAATCTTCAACAGTCCAGCCTGAGAGATGTGCTTGAAGTTTATTCTTTTTATCATACTGAGGGATAAAACCATTTGGTGTAACCAAAATTACTTTTTTTCGTGCTGCCTTTTCCATATTATCAAGTAGTTTATGTCCATCATCTTTTTTCAGATGTTCTATGACGTCTAGTGCCATAACGGCATCAAATGATTTTTTCTTTACCAAAGAGTCCAACTTTCTTATATCACCAAGTGTGTAATTGTTATGTATTTTTCGCTTTTTGCTATGCTCGATTGCAGGTTTGTGACCGTCTATACCAACAGTAGTATATTTTTTTTCAAATAAACCAATAGGGGAATTATCGCCACAGCCAACATCTAAGATTGTTTTGCAACCCTCAAGGTGCTTTTCAACTTCTAATATGAAAGTTGCTAACACAAAGCGAGGGAAAGTTTTTTTAAACAATCTAAGGAATTTTTTCATGATAAGCTTGATGCATCATCTTCCATCAGGGGCGAAACTATATATTACTTAATTCCCCGTAGGATAATAATATCTCCGGTTCTTAGTTTATCCAAAACCCATTCAAATGGATATAGGAAGAAAAAAAGTAAAGTAAACTTGTTGGTATTCATATTCTTCTTTAATATTGCATTCATTAGATAAACAATACTTCTACCCAAACCGTCGCTAGAGCAAAATGTGATAGATAGATGTGAGAAACCCTCACTCTTAACAATCCTTGAAAGCGTCTTAGGCGAGAAAACAAAAAGATGTCTCGGTATATCGAGATGATACCAGAACCTACCAAATAATTTACTTACTGTACTGTCAGTATTTGGGGTTCCTAATAGAACTTCCCCTCCTGGCTTTAACTTCTTATGAATGAGTTGTAAACAGTTACGAGGATCGGGTATGTGTTCAATTACATGATACAGTCGAATACTGTCAAAATAATTGTTAGGAAAATCTGCTATTTTTTCATATTCGCCTAGCTTGACATTCAGAAGCCCTCTCTCCTGGGCAATTTTGACAGCATTTTTGTCGATTTCAATCCCATACACGTCCCACCCCAACTCTTTCAGAAGCACTAAAGTACTACCCGAACCACAACCTACGTCAAGAATTTTCCCCGGATTCCCGCTTGGTTTTTTGGGTATCGCGGGAACCCCCTTAACAAGAATTGAAAACATTCTACTTAAAATTGTTGGCTTGTAATAATGTTTTATAAGGTACGAACGGAATTGACCTATGAGCCCGCTCAGTCCTTTAGCTCTTGTCTTGTAGGAATAATATTGTTGGTGCGGGTAGTGTTTTTTTAATACTTCCCGTGATGGTTGGGGATCCAGAAAAACTAGATTGCACCGGTGACATCTTTTGACATCAAAGATGCCAGGAATGTCAAACATGTTGTCCTTTGTTTTAAAGAAGGGAAAAGATATTTGTGCTTTACAAACAATACAATGTGGCACATTTTTCATGCGATTTTATTTGTGTATTCTTAACTAGTTTTTCTAATTACTATGATGAAACCTTTTGACAAGCTCCAGAAAATTGGGTTTAGCTTAATAAGTTCTATTCCCAGTTTACGGATTTTTGCATTGAGATTATTACTCGTTGCGCACCCATAATATGCCCCTTCGGGATTAAAGGGAAGTATAAACTCATATTTGCATTTAAATTGGTTAAAAAATCTTTTCGTACCCCAATACCCTTTTGAGTAAGAGCAGTCTTTATAGGAACTGACACCCTTTGCCAGACGAAGATAAAGATTTGCTAGAGGTAGGGGTAACCAGGAGAGAAAAGGAAGGCCATAATGTTGTTCAAACAGCCAGTATTTATTTGGTGCTGTCATGTAAATCACTCCGCCTTTTTTGAGAAGTTCAAACATTCGCTTAAATGATCTTTTCTGGTCTGGCATATGTTCAAAAACTGTCAGGGAAACAATTAAGTCAAATTTTTCGTTGGTTTTGAAATCTTCAATGAGCCTTTTATAAAACTTAACATTCTTGACACTTTTGTGTTGGATTTTTGCGTCGTTGACTGCATTTGCCTGTGGCTCTATACCCACCACACTCTTGACGTACTTGGCTATTTCTGTTGCATATTCTCCTCGACCACACCCTACGTCTAGTACGTTGATTTGTTTGAGAGGCGTTTTCGAGAATTTTTTATACGCCTTGAGTATTTCCGGCGCTGCCGCCTTTACAACTTTATTCTGATTGGGAGAAAAACGAAGTCCAGACCTGGGAGATTTTTTCTTGTACTTTTTCATGCGTTATTTTTTAGATCGATAACAATGGTTACCGTTCGAGTATATTGAAATTGCCCCAAAATGTAAATGTATTTTGGTAGAGGCTAAATTTAAGGTAGAATACTGTTATGCGCTTTTTGCCTTTTGTGGTTAAGATGGCTTTCACCTTGGCAATTTTTCTTCTTCTTTTTTCTGGTTTTGCTACTTTGACAAATCATCCGGGATTTGCGGGGAGATTACTAATCTGGATATACTTCATACTTATTTTCGGAGCAGTATTTTATGTAATCTTTATGTTCAAAAAATGACAAAAATTATTTTGGTTTTATTATTAGTTTTTTTGTTTTGGACATTCCTTCTCCCCGGTCCACGAGTAGCTGTGGACTATCCGTACTGGTATCAGGAGGAACTCAAGGAGGTTTTTGCAGAGCCTATTCTTTGGAGAGACTCTCTTGCGGCAGATGGAATGGGGCAGAGTGTCATTTCTACAGCGTGGGCGTGGCCCAGTATTTACACCTATGGATTTTTTACAAATCTTGGTCTAGACTTTACGGTTCTATCGCGCCTTTTAGGAATTATTCCGTTTTTGCTATTAGGAACATTTAGTATTACTAAACTTCTTGCCTCTTTAAAGATTAGAGGCTGGCCGAGGATTGTGGGATCACTTTTCTTTTTGGCAAATACATATATTCTCTTGCTGATCGACGGTGGTCAAGTGTTTCTAGCTCTCGCTTATGCAATACTTCCACTTGCCTTTCTTTACCAGCGCGAAAGCACAAAAACCGGTACTTGGAAAAGTAGAATTAAATTCGGACTTGTTGCACTAGGCCTCTCGATATTTGACATCCGAGCAGTCTACTTCCTAGTTTTTCTCGTTGGCGTAGATTTTATTTTCAACTTGCTTTTTGCAAGGACAGTAAAAATCAGATTGGCAAAAGTCAAAAATTATTTTGTGACTGGCCTGGTCGTGGGAGTAGTACTAGTTGGGTTTCATTCTTATTGGATTTTGCCAGTTATTTTTACCCAGGCTTCTATTCTGCCTACTGGTCATAATTTGGTTCAGCAGAGTGATTTCTTAAGCTTTTCCACTTTGGGACATTCTCTGTATCTTCTTCAGCCCCATTGGTATAAAAACGTTTTTGGCGAGCTTACATCCCTCCAGACTGAGTTTGTACTAATACCGATACTTGTTTTTTTGGCTCCATTGTTGGTCAGAAGAAATAAAAGAGTAGCATTTTGGATGTTAATTGCATTAGTATCTGTGTTTTTCGCAAAGGGTACAAGTGTGCCTTTTGGGCAAACATATTCTTGGTTGCTTGCTAATTTTCCAGGTTTTTGGATTTTTCGTGATCCTACGAAATTTTTCTTCCTCGTCGGACTTTCTTATTCAGTTTTACTGGCAATGACTGTTAAAGCAATTTTAGACAGAATTAAGAAGTCTACCAAACTTGCAACAGTCTTCCCAATACTTCTTATACTTTACTTGTTGGCACTTGTGTACCCTGTCTGGACAGGGAAAATGACTGGGCTTTTTTCAAATCCACCACACCAAGAGTTGTATCAAGAATTGGCGAGACTTCTTCGGTCAGACAAGGAGTTTGGCAGAGTATTATGGATACCCACGACTAACCCCTTGGGGTTTTCAAGTCCAACCCATCCTAAAGGACTAGCCTATTTATTGGCGCAAAGACGTCCATTTACAATCGGTACTGTTGGAACTTATGAAACCATGAACTTTATCAGAGAAGCTCCTTTTATGGGAGAGTTGTTCGATATTGCTGCGATAAAGTATATCGCTTATCCATATCCTGATACCAGAAAAAAAGACTTAAAGCTCGAGGAGTCTCGGTACTACAATGTCTTTTTAGAACAGATGTCTTCTTTGCCTTGGATGACTCTCATTGATAGTAATCCTGCCTTTGGTTTACTTCAAATAAAGAATGTTCAAGATAGGTTTTTTATCCCTCAAAATATTTGGTTTGTTGTTGGCTCTGATGATATCTATAACAAACTTGTTGAAATTCCAGAATTCAGGCTTGCAGAAAATGCCTTAGTATTTGCAGAAGAACACCCTAGTCTTTTATCAAGAATTCGAGACATCCCAGGTGCCAAGATTTTATTGAATAACAAGACAAAACAAGATTTAGCAGGATCCCTCATTGATGCAGAGAACTTCATTTTCCCTGCATCAGAACTTCAGCTCGATCCCGATGCATCGGGGTGGTGGAAGCGTGAGACGGCAGACCTTGTTCGTTGGCGAGCATTTTTGCAGGAGAAATATAGCATTGATAATCTTGATTTTACCTATGGCGGTGGTTGGGCAGTGGGGGAAGGAGAAACAAAGCTTCTAATCTCTAATAATAAGTTCCTAAAAGGAAATGTACTCTTAGCAAGAGTAATGGAGAGCTCAAAAGGCGGAAAATTAGAATTTTACCAAGGTGCGGACTTAGTGGGAATGATAAACACTAAGATTGATGAGCCAGAAAAGACAGAGGTAAAGTTTACGGTCTATGGAAATAATCCAGATCAGATTACCGAATATGACAAGGCTAGTTTTTCCTGGTTTGAGATAGGAAAATTATCAAAAGCAGAGTCGCTAACCATAAGGACCACTGGGGATATAAATGTAGTTAATGCCTTGGTGATTCTTCCTGAGGACGAATGGGTAAGGGTGAAGGAAGAGGCAGGTACACTTTTTGCGGAGCAATCAGTCATCGATTTTGGCAAAGTTGATGATAAAGAAAGTGAATTGCTATTTACAGGTGGCAACGCCTTGAAAATCGAATACGAGAGAGTGTCTCCTGCTCACTACAAAGTCGAAGTCCCAGCGCTATCCACTCCGATAATTATTGCCTTTTCGGAAAGCTATAGTAATCTTTGGAAGTTGGAAGGTACTAGCAACTCTTTGCCCCTTTACAGTTTTATAAATGGATTTCCAGTTGCGAAAGGTGGGGAGTATGAAATTAATTTTGCTCCACAGAGACATGTCTCGACTGGATTGAAAATCAGCATGACAACACTGACCTTGGCTTTTCTGGGCATACTCTTTTGGTAAATGTATAATATCTTTAATGAGACAAATGGTTTCCTATCTACTACCTTTAAAAAACGCTTTTGCAACTGCAACCCTTAGACAGTCTTCTGTCACCTTTTTAGGAACAGTGACAAACGGTCTTCTTGGTGCAGGATTTTATATTCTAGCTGCGCGTGCCCTGGGTCCTGCAAACTTTGGTCTTTTAGTGGTAGCAATAACGACCCTTACTCTGGTTGGTGATATAGGAAATTTAGGAGCAGACACCGGTCTTGTAAGATTCGTTGCTAAATACATTAAAGATCAAAAAGAAAAGGCATACCGTTTTTTGAGACTGTCCTTGGCGGTGAAGTTTGTGGCTTTACCATCGCTCGCTTTAGCAGGTTGGTTTTTGTCACCTTTTATAGCGAATAATATTTTCCAAAAACCTATTTTGGAGTTCCCGCTTAAACTGGCATTCATCGGAGCTGGTGGAGCACTCCTTTTTTCTTTTTCAACAAGCTCTTTTCAGGCACTTCAGCGTTTTTGGTCCTGGAGTGGATTGCAGATTGGTACAAACACACTCCGACTGTTGATTATAGCTGCTCTTTGGTATTACGGGAATCTTGGTCTGAATACAGGATTGGCAGTCTATATTGCGGTTCCCTTTCTAGGTTTTCTGGCAAGCCTCTTTTTCTTGCCAAGGGGGATTCTAAGAACTTCTCGGTCTTTTTTGGTTGCAAGGGAATATTTTCACTATAGCAAGTGGGTTGCACTATTTGCACTCTTGACAGCCGTTTCATCCCGTCTCGATATTTTTATATCTGCGAGGCTGCTGGCAGCACAAGAAGTTGGTTTCTATGCTGCGGCAACCCAATTGGTTGTCATAGTGCCGCAAATTGTTGTGGCAGTTGGAACAGTCATCGCTCCTAAAATGGCTTCGCTAGTAACAAGGGAGGAGTTTGTAGCCTATTTTAAAAAGACACAACTCTTGGTCTTGGCTCTCGCAGCTCTAGGTGCAATATCTATACCCGTTGTCATTTATTTAATCCCTATTATTTATGGCTCTGTCTATGCAACATCTGTTCCCGCCCTTTTCGTTATACTTTTGTTTGCTATGTTAATCTTTTTGATTTCAGTTCCTGTACATAACGCAGTCTTATATTACTTCGGCTACTCTAAGCTTTTCGTCTGGGTGGCAGCAGGACACCTAGCGATTATTGGAATTTTAGGCTGGCACCTGATTTCTCTATATGGGGCGCCAGGGGCCGCATGGACAGTTTTTATTGGTGCAACTTTTAATTTTGTTGTACCACTGCTTTGGGTTATGAACAAGATAATACGGCGGTGATATGAAAGTTTGGGCCCACACACTTGTTAAAAACGAGGAGAGGTATTTATGGTACGCAGTGATGTCAATTGTTCCACACGTTGATAAAGTCCTTCTTTGGGATACTGGGAGTACAGATAACACAATTAAAATTGCTAAGGAGATAAAGAAAGTTGTAGGAGACAAGATTGATTTTAGCGAAGTAGGAAATGTAGATGTTGGAGAATTTACGACAGTTAGGCAAAAAATGCTCGATTCAACCGCTGGGGATTGGTTTATTATTGTCGATGGGGACGAGGTTTGGTGGGAGGACTCTATCAAGGATGTAGTTAGGACAATTCAATCAAACAGCGGACTGGAGTCGGTTGTTTCACCGTACTATAATATCGTTCGGGATATATATCACTACCAAAGTTCAATTGCTGGTAAATACAATATCGACGGCAGGCGTGGTTTTATAAACATTCGAGCAGCGAGTAGAAAAATTCCAGGGCTCCACTTTGAAAAACCACATGGCCAACAAGGGTTATACGACCAAAGTGGCACGCTCTTGCAAAATAGGACACAGGATCATCGGAAGTTTATTGATGCCCCATATCTGCATTTTACAAATGTGACACGGTCTAGTACGCGAGAAAAAGATCTTAATGTACCCAAAAGAGATCTCAAGTTCAAGTACGAGTTGGGCATACCGTTCCCGCGTGATTTTTATTATCCAGAAGTTTTTTTTCGCCCAAAGCCAGATATTATTCCTAGTCCTTGGAGACGATCTACAATAGCTTATAATGTGAGGGCAGCCTTTGAAAGCCCAGCCAAATTTGTAAAACGGAAGTTTTTACTGTCAACAAGCACTACCGGATATTGATGTTGTTGGACCTCAGAAGTCTATAAGGAAGCTTCAAATTCTCTTTGTAGGGTCCGCGTTACAGAAAAGATCTAGTCAAAGTATTGCTCAAACCATAACTCCAAACTCAAAAGTGCCCAAAGTGGGGGACCGAAGTCGTTGCCTTCGGTGTGAGACGCAAGCATTTGCTTAACAAAACTCGGCTCAAATATCCCTCGCATTTTTGCCCTTTTGCTTAGCAGTCTACTCTTTGCATATTTATTTAAGTTTCCACCAAACCACTTTGACAGGGGGATGGTAAAGCCCATTTTTGGTCTATAGATATTTTCCTTAGGGATTATTTCCTCGACAGCCTTTTTAAGGATGTATTTGAATTGGCAGGCACCCTTGACCTTCAGTCCATAGGGGATTTGGGAGGCAAGCTCAATCATTTGATGGTCGAGAAATGGTGACCTTGCTTCAAGCCCGACACTCATACTTGCAATGTCAACTTTTGCCAAAAGGTCTTCGGGTAAATACATTGTTAAGTCAGCCCAAAGCCCCCTATCTCTTGCGTCTTGAGCCCGCGCATTTTGAAATTTTTCCCTCATTATTGCATATGAGTCTGAGTCACCTATTAAACCTTTAAACATTTGAGAATAAAGATGCAACTTGTCTTCATTTTTAAAATAGCAAATGTAAGTGGTAAAACGATCCCCTAATGGGATTTGTGACTTTTTGAGAAATTTGTTAGTTTTTTTGAAAAGCTCTAGGCGAGTTGTTGAATACAGAAGGTCAGAAAGAGGAATACCGATTGGTCTTAAGGGCCCGCCAAAACTATCAAAAAAGACATCTCTTTTTAACCTACAATATCTATCATACCCAGCAAAATTCTCATCCCCGCCGTCGCCATTTAATACTACTTTTACATGCTTTCTTGCTAGTTTGCTTACCATATGGGTAACAATGTTGCTCGAGTCAGCATATGGTTCCTCATATTGATAAACTAAATCAGGTAAATTTTCTACGTCCTCTTCCTCAGCAGTGAGTTCCTGGTGATCCGTTTTATAGAGATCAGAGATTTTTTTGGCATACTTAGCTTCGCTATAATGCTTATCTCGAAAGCCAATCGTAAAAGTTTTTATTGGTTTATTTGACAATTGTGCCATTGTAGCGACTACTGCACTTGAGTCAACGCCTCCAGATAAAAATGCTCCAATTGGCACATCGGCAATCATTCTAAGCTTTGTTGCCTCCTTAAGGGTGTCAAGAATTTTCACTCCCCACTCTTTCTCGCTAAGTCCGAGTTTGTGTGTAAAATCGGGTTGCCAGAATCTTCGTTTTTCGAACTTTTGTCGCTTTAGATCAAGGAAAATATAGTGACCTGGTTCAAGCTTATTAATTCCCTGGAAACCGGTTGCGGGAGGTGGCACATACCCGTAAGTTAAATAGTTGTGGATTGCTAACCAGTCAGGGGTTCTTTTAACCTCCTTTTGTGTCAAAATGGCTTTCAGCTCTGATGCAAAAATAAAGACTTCACTATTCCAAAAATACTTAAGTGGCTTTTTGCCAATACGGTCTTTTGCCAGAAATAGAGTTTTTTTGTGGTCATCGTAGATTGCGAATGCAAACATCCCTCGCAGATGCGTAAGGCAACCTTTTCCGTATTTGTCGTACAAGGCCAAAATAACTTCAGTATCAGTCCTGGATTTGAACCGGTACCCTTTTTTTTCAAGTGCCTCCCTTTCGGACTGGAAGTTATAAATCTCTCCGTTAAATGTAATCCAATAACGATTCTTGTATCCCATTGGCTGATGTCCAGATCTCGTGAGATCAATAATCGATAAGCGTCGGTTAGCCAATCCAACCATTTTATCGGGAGAAGTGTAAATTCCTTCGTCGTCTGGCCCACGATGAGCTATTTTTTTTGCCATTAAAGAAAGCTCAGACGTAGTCACGGCTCTGTTTCTGAAGTTGATCTTGCCGGCAATTCCACACATAAATTAATTACCTAATACTTACAGGCTTTTACTCTCTAGTCAAATCCAGAGGAAAATGAGATATAATCGGATAGTGGTAAATAAAAGCAAAATGAAACTTTCTATAATTATTCCCGTTTATAATGAGGAAAAAACGGTTGGGAAAATAATCGAAAAGGTAAAGGTGGTGAAACTTCCCCAAAGAGTTAGCCGTGAGATCATTGTTGTTGACGACGGTTCAACAGATTTGACCGGAAAGATTCTGAAGACTATTAAAGGGATAGAACTTCTGAAACATCAGGAAAATAAAGGGAAAGGTGCAGCAGTAAGAACGGGACTTGCGCGTGCTTCGGGTGACGTTCTTTTAATTCAAGACGCGGATCTTGAGTATGACCCTAAGGATTATGTAAAACTTCTTGAACCTATCGTTACTAAAAAAACACAGGTTGTTTACGGCTCCAGACTTATGGATTACCCACTACGCCTTTGGGGAAAGGACAAGACACCCTTGCCGTTTCATTACATTGGTAATAAGTTTCTTAGTTTTATAACAAGGCTTTTATATGGGGGCCGTGTGACCGACATGGAAACTTGTTATAAAGTTTTTACGAAAGATATTGCAAAGAAGTTGCATCTGCGGTCAAATAGTTTTGACCTGGAACCTGAAATTACAGCCAAGATTTTAAAACAAGGGTATAGAATTTTTGAGGTTCCCATAAAGGTTAAGCCGCGTGATTATAAGGAGGGCAAAAAAATTACTTGGCGAGACGGATTTTTTGCTTTGTGGAACCTTCTGCGCTACAGGATTGTTGATTAAGACTGTCTCGAGTTATACTTCAAATATGCGAATCGCTCTTTTGTCCTTTTATAGTGGTCATCTTAATCGGGGTGCTGAGACTTGGACTCACGAGTTTGCAAATAAGTTGTCGGGACGGGGAAATGAGTTGACAGTTTTCCAGGGAGGGAAATACAAAAAGGACGCAGATTACCGAGTAGTTGAACTTCTGTTTCCTGTTAACTGGGTGAAAGGTCATGTTGGGAATGTGCTTTTTCTTGATTACTGGAGTATCCTTGTTGCACAATTCTCACTAAAGACACTTCCATTTTTATGGAGAGAGAAGTTTGATATTGTTATTCCAGTTAATGGCGGATGGCAAACATTTTTAGTGAGACTTATCACTTGGCTGCGTGGAAGCAAAATGGTGGTTGTCGGTCATTCAGGAGTTGGAGGGCGGGATGAGATTTGGAATGCGTGGAATATGCCAGACGCTTATGTTGGATTATCATCAAGGGCTAAAGAGTGGGCAAAAAGAATTAACCCATTTATTCGAGTATCCTATATACCAAACGGTGTTGATCTTCAGAAATTTAAGCCTCAGGGTAAAAAACTCAAGACCGGGTTGAAAAAACCAGTTATTCTTTACGTTGGTGCGCTTGATTTATGGAAACGTCCCCTTGAGACAATAAGGGCTGTGGCACAAATAAAAAATGCCAGTCTTCTCGTGGTCGGGGACGGGGGGTTGAGGGAAGAAGCAAAAAATTTGGGTGAGAAACTTCTGGGACAGAGATTTAGCCTAAAAACATTCTCCTACAATAAAATGTCCGCCGTGTATCGAGTAGCAGATGTGTTTACTAGCCCATCATCTTCTGGTTATTCTTTTGAAATTGTCCTTATTGAAGCAATGGCTACAAACTTGCCAATTGTGGCAAATGATGACCCAGTTCGTCGAGAGATTCTTGGTAATGCTGGAATTTTTGTGGACCCGACAAATACAAAGGTGTACACAAAGGCACTTAACGAGGTATTAAGGAGAGACTTTGGTAACCGACCTCGGGTTCAAGCCGAGAAGTTCTCTTGGGGTAAAATCTCCAGGCAATATGAGGATCTTTTTAAAAAGTTAATTAAATGAGATATCGTATTTTAATCACGTCTGTTTTTGTATTTGCTCTGTCCTTTTGGATTTTATCGCGTAATATCAGCGACCCGTTTACTGGCATCCATGATCATAATGGGGCACGTTTTGGAAACATCGCAAAAAATTACCTTAAATATGGGCAGGAGACACGACTCGGCCAAGTTGAGCAAAAAAACTCTGACGGATCTTTCGAATACTATACACATTATCCTCCACTTCTATCGCTGAGTATTGCTGCAAGCTATGGAATTTTTGGAGCTTCTGAGGGTACAACAAGAATAATTCCTGTTTTCGCAACAAGCTTCACAATGGCCCTACTATTTTTGATTGGTTACATTTTATGGGGGTGGAGGGTTGGAATTTTCGCATCTTTTCTGGCTCTGGCGACCCCAATGGTACGTTATTTTGGGGCGAATCCAGTGCACGAGACCCTTGTGACCTTCTTTGCTAGCATTGTTTTTTTGGGTCTTGCCCTCGTTGTAAAAAACAAGAATCAAAAACTCGGCTACTGGCTTGTTTTTACAGGGAGTGTTCTTGCTGCACTTTCCGGTTGGGGTGGGTACTTTGTCGCGCCCGCTACAATTCTTATTTTTTGGAAGTTGAAGACTGACAGAAAAATTATCATTTTTTATCTTTCTATTTTGCTTGCATTGTTTTTGGGACATTTTATCTTTGTTCGTTACTTGACTGGGTCGTTTTTAGGTGGGGAGCTTGGCGGTGCTTTTCTTTACCGTTCTGGGCATACGCTTCAGGAATTCGGAGTCTTGAAATTGCTATCACAGCTCCGCCTTTGGGCTTCAACTCTATTTACGGTAAGTCTCCTTCTAACTGCTAGCAGTTGGATTTTTTTCTGGAGGAAGTATAGGAATCGTTCTGTTTGGTTAATCCCCGGAATGTTTATCTTTGGGGCTTTATATCCTCTCATTTTTTCAAACGCCGCCTATGTTCATAATTATTTTATTTTCGGACTATTGCCTGTGTTGGCCATTTGCGGATCGCTTGCGACGTTCAGTTTTTTAGCACGACTCAAGAAGCCACTCTTTATTTCGCCCCTGCGAATACCTCGCCTTTCCACGGGCGAGAATGAAGCAGGTAAGAAAGAAGCCGATTTTCAAAAGGAAATTCCACCCTTCCAAGGGCGGATAGGGTTCATTTTAATTCCAGTGATAGTTTTATTTTTGGTGGCTTTTGAACGACAAACCTTTTTGGAGGCACTTGAGAATAGTAAGACAGAAGAGTTGGCATATGAAATCGGAACAACTATAAAAGATCAAACTGACAAAGATGATGTAATTTTAATTTCCCCGAGCACGTTTTTATTTAGTAGAAAGACGTTTCTGTCCTATTATGGAGAAAGGACCCTTGTTGCTAGCGAGTCCGATCAGAAGTATACTTGGCGAGTTCTAGTAGATGAGCCAACAAGGAGTTTTAGGCTCTTTCGAGAGAATACTAAATGAAAAAACCAGAGGTTTCAGTAACGATAGTGACGCTTAACGAAGAAAAGAATTTAACTAAGTGTCTTGAGTCAGTGAAAGATTGGGCTGGGGAGATAATTGTTGTTGATTCGGGAAGTACTGACAAGACAGTTCAGATTGCCAAACGATTTGGTGCTAAGGTCTATGTTAGGGATTTTGATAACTTTGCAAACCAAAAGAACTTTGCGTCAAAAAAGGCAACGTTTGAGTGGATATTTTCAATTGATGCAGATGAGGTTGCACCTAAAGAACTAGGTAAGGAAGTAATAGACGCTATCAAGAAAGATGAATTTGATGGATATTTGATTCCCCGAAGGAATATTATTTTAGGTGCCGAGATTAAACACACAAGATGGAACCCCGATAAACACATTTGGCTTTGGAAAAAGAGCAAAGGTAAATTACACGGAGGGGTTCATGGCGAAGTTGGTGTTCAAGGGAAAGTTGGGACACTTACAACTGGCAAGATACATTATCAATATGAAACCATCGACGAGTTTCTCCAAATGGTAAATAGCTATACCAATCCTGAAGCAAAAGAAAGATTAGATCGTGGTGTAGGATTTTCTTACTTTAAGTTATTTTTTGATCCGGCATATTCCTTTTTAGGGAGATTTATTTACAAGAAAGGATTTTTGGATGGATGGAGGGGTTTTGCCCTTTCATATTTGAGAGCGATCTATAAACTGGCAATTTGGGTTAAGATTTGGGAGAAACAGCGATGATTAGTGGTCTAAAAAACATATGGTTGGTTTTGCTTGCGGCCATTGTGGCAGCACACACTTTTATCCTTACTAAGCTGATTTTTTTTCCATATCCTGAATTTTTTGTCTATCCATACCTCACGAACAATGGACTTCTCCCATATAAGCAAATCCTTGACCAGCATTTCCCTGGACTAATGTTTTTTCCTGTAAATTTAGGCAACCTTGGAATGCAAGATGCACAAGACGCAAGACTCTGGTCTGCTGGAATTGTTGTACTGATACACATTCTTCTCTTTTTTATTGGAAGAAAAATTTTCAATTCCGAAAAGAAAGCTCTTTTGGGAAATTTAATTTTTCTTGTTTGGCAGCCTTTTTTCGAGGGTTGGGTTTTGTGGATTGACTCATTTCTTCCACTTTTTCTTCTCCCTGCATTTTATTTCTCATACCTTGCAAGAGAAAAGGGTTGGCCAAAATACCTTCTTCTTGCTGGATTATTTTTCGGTATAGCTCTTCTTTTTAAACAAGTTGTATTTCCACTTGCTGCTTTGGTAGCTGTGGCCTTATATATCAAGAGAAGGAAGCTCGTTGAAGTTGTTTGGTTTGGGGTCGCGCTCGCGCCTTTGCCTTTGTTGATGGTTGCTTACTTTTGGAAAATAGGAGTTTTTCAAGACTTCTGGTATTGGACAATAACTTATAATCTCACCGTCTTTGCTGATTACGGTATGAAGGCACCATTTGCCTCTGGTGTTGTTCGTGTAGTGGCAGTATTCGGAATGGTTTTCTTTTCTTGGTTTCACAAACAGCGTAGTCTCGCATTTTGGATAACACTTTTCCTCCTGGGAAGTCTAGCCGCCGCCTATTCTAGATTTGATTTTGTTCATTTTCAACCGGCTCTACCCTTTGTTGTCCTAGGAACTGTTTTAGCACTAGATTGGCTTTGGAAAAACACACGGACCAGATTTATTGTAGGCGTTTATATTGCTGGCATTATTTTCTTCCTATCAATCTTCTATCGTGGCCACCTAGGAGAGGAAGTTCTATTTTTTGATGAGACAACCCATCTTGTCGCAGAGAAAATTATGGAGGAGACAAACCATGGTGAGCACATATTTATTTATGGTCCTTCCCCCCATTTGTACCAAATGTCTGGAACGCTTCCAGCGGGAGATATTTACATACAGCAGTTTTCGTGGTTTTTGATGGTTTCGGAGGACCTGATTCTTACAAGTTTAAAAACTGACAGTCCAGATTTGGTTGTTGCTGATAGAACGATGAGTGTAGATGGGCAGAATTTGGTTGAATTTTCGCCTAAAATAAATTCTTATCTCTTGGAAAATTACATAACCATAGATATAATCGGGAATACTGAATTTCTCAACAAAAAGTAAGTATGATTGAAAGATTAAAAACATTGAAAGAGCTTTTTGCATTTCTGTGGTCAAGAAAACTTTGGTGGCTCATACCAATGATTTTTGTGTTTCTAATGATAGGGATGCTTATTGTTTTTGTGGGATCATCCCCTCTTGCCCCAATTATTTACCCTTTGTTTTAAAGTATAGGATGTATGAAAAGAGCTTGGGAAAAGTGGAAGACGTTTGCTGAAAAGATAGGAAATTTTCAGGCAACAGTTATTTTTTCTATCTTATATTTTGTCTTACTTTCCCCCGTAGGGATTATTGTATCGTTGTTTCATGATTTCCTTGGGACGCGTAAATTCCTTGGGTGGCAGAAGTTGGACGACACTGTATCAACGCGTAGAAAAATGAAGGAACAATAATAATGAGGATATTGGGGATTTCTTGTTACTATCATGATGCTGCAGCCGCACTAATAGAGGATGGAAAGATTATTGCTGCGGCAGAAGAGGAGAGGTTTACAAGAGTTAAGCACGATTCTAATTTTCCAAAAAACGCAATTGATTTTTGTTTAGGAGAAGGAAAAATAACCTCAAATGATTTAGATTACGTAGTTTTTTACGAGAAGCCATTTTTAAAATTTGAGAGGATAACTCTATCTTTCTTGGCGACAGCGCCTTACGCTCGAGAGTCCTTTGTGAGTGCTTATAGAATGTGGATTAAAGACAAGCTTTGGATAAAGACAGCTATTGGAAGTTATCTTAAAATATCTCCAAAAAAAATTCTTTTTTCGGAGCATCATGTATCGCACGCAGCAAGTTCTTTTTATACTTCACCCTTTAAGCGATCTGCACTTTTAACTTGCGATGGAGTGGGTGAGTGGATGACGACTGCTTGGGGAAAGGCAGAAAAGAATAAAATTCATCTTGACTACGGAGTGAAATTTCCCCACTCGCTAGGACTTTTTTATAGTACCTTTACTCAGTTTTTAGGTTTTCAAATAAACGAAGGTGAGTATAAGGTAATGGGTCTTGCTCCTTACGGAACTCCGAGGTATGTTGATAAGGTTGAAAAACTAATTCATCAATCAGAAGACGGGTCTTTTCAACTAGATCTCAGCTATTTTAATTTTCATCTTTCAGATAAAGTGAGCTTCAATGACAAGTTTACCAGGCTCTTTGACGTCCCACCAGTGGATCCAAAAAAAAGTAATAGAGTTGTAAAAGTTTATGCAGATATTGCTGCCAGTGCTCAGAAGGTTTTAGAAGACAAACTTGTTGTTATTGCAAAAATGATTCGCAAGAAAACAGGCGAGAAAAACTTATGTTATGCAGGTGGGGTTGCTTTAAATGGGGTTGCCAACTGGAAAATTTTCAAAGAAGCAGGATTTAAAAATGTATTTATTCATCCTGCGGCCGGCGATTCAGGAGGAGCTTTGGGCGCCGCCCTTTATTTGTATCATCATATACTAGGACATCCCCGACGTTATAATTTCAGACATGTTTACTTTGGCGACAAAAATAAAGAGGAAGATATTAGAAGATTTATTGAGGAAAATGGCATTAAGGCGAAAAAACTAAGTAATGATCAATTGGAAAATAAAGTTGTGAATCTACTTTATAAGAAGAAAGTTGTAGGGTGGGTGCAAGGTCGGTTTGAGTGGGGTCCAAGAGCTCTTGGTGCCAGAAGTATTCTTGCCGACCCTAGGGACAAAAAAATACGTACTCTAGTCAATAGTAAAATTAAGTTTAGAGAAGCATTCCGGCCCTTTGCGCCTGTCGCCGTCTATGAGGATGGCGAGAAATATTTTGATATAAAAAATA
>NZCP01000040.1 GCA_002686465.1 Candidatus Woesebacteria bacterium
AAAGAAATAATTATTCCCAATAGAAACACAATCGTGATACCGCCAAAAACTGCTTTGTCTAGCCGTTTACTTTTGTTAAAAAGTGCCAAAGAGACAAATAGCCCTGCCATCATTAGAACCCCAAAAAGAATTGGATGGGATTCTGTTGAGGAAATACGGGTCAAAAGATCTCCAGTTTCTAAAACCCTCTTTCCATACAAAAACAAACCATACAGGGCGCTTGCTGCCAATCCCAACACAATAAATGCTAAAAGTTCCCGTATCTGATCCTTCTTTTTAAAAATAGCCTTAATAAGGAAGAAAAGTGTACCTGTAAAGAGGAAAAAAAGAAGGCTTTGGGAAGCTCGGGGATAGGTCCCAAAAACTGCCAAAGACGGATCTTTTGAGCTAAGAGTTGACAAGCCGACTAATACTATAAATAATAGTATTAGAGCGTCTGGGAGCGCGAGTTGGATTTTGAAGGATGTTTTTAGGCGCAACCAGAAAAAGATAGGCAAGATCAAAAGGATAAATAAATAGGTTAATAGAAGTTTCGGGAACTCGAAAGGATCGAAAAATCCATTGAAGAAAAGAATTGGTAAGATTAAGAAGTAAAGGAAGAACAAAAATCGCATAACTTGTGTATACTGTACAGTAATGGATCAATCTGCCCAAATTAATACTAACACTTCTCCTTCCTCAGGATCCCTTTTTAAAGCACACATAGGATATTTTGTCGTTATAGCACTTCTTCTTGCTGGCGTTGTGGCGGCGAACGTTTGGATTTTCGGCTGGGCTGAGGGTGAAGGTAAAAAGGTAGGTTGGAAAAAATTGGCGCAAGAAAACAAAGAACCCCAAGGAAAATATGTTACTGACTTGGCAATCGTTTACGAACTTGAAGGAGTTCTTGCTCAGATGAAAGATGATTCCATTGTTTTAGAGAAAGACGGCCAGACTCGCGAGTTTTCTACAGAGTATGCACAATTTGCGGTTACCTCTCCTTTGTCATACTTTGCTGAGTGGTCCAGGAAAATTATTGTCGACAATGAGCCAGGTCAATTTCGTCCAGGAGACCAAGTCACTCTTCATATAAAGGGGAACGAGTTAAATGACAATTTATACGTTACAAAAATAAGAAAAGTTGGAACAGGATTGACAGGTGAGCCATGGCCAACATCAAAACCAGCCCAGTTGTATTAGCAGTAGCCCTTTTGGCTATTGTTGTAGTTACCGTAGCTACGGCAGCTGCAGGGTATTGGTATGGGATAAAACAAATAGAGCTAAAATATATAAATGGCGCAGAAACTTCATGGGAGCCTTTTTTGAAGGATAAACATTTTAAATTGGGTATCAGTGGTAAACTTGTGGAAAACGATGGGGATCTTTGGACGGTTGAGAATGAGGGAGAAAAAGTTCCCCTCCGACTCTTGCCGGACCAAATTGCAATAAAAGGAGATAGTTTTAGCGCTGCAGCTATGGAGAGCTGGGAAAATTTTGATGCCACACAAATTGCAGTAGGAGAAGAAGTTTTAGTTAATGCGTTTTATCATCCTAGTGACGGATATATTGTTACAAATATTTTTGTAAAAAATAAATAAGTTAGAAATATGTTAATTGAGTCTTTGAGAAATAGAGCCATACTTTTGACACTTGTTCTTTTTGGCATTTTTGCTTTTGCTCTTTTTGTAGTTAACTCCAAAACTACCTGGATTGCGAACGCGATATGCTATGAATGCCAGCAAGAGACGTGGGATGCCTTTGAGGGCGACCCGGGTTACACAGGAGGTCGCCAAACAAGTTGGGGAGAGAAATATTACCAAACAACGCCTTGTGGAGGCAGTAGTTGTAAGACAGAGTGGTGTGATTGTGGGGAATTTGGATGCTGCGGCAGTTGTGGGGGAAGTTGTACAGACAAAAAGTGCCACGAGAACATTGTTGCTGATAGTTTTTGTCCGGCTGGGAATAATGCCCAGTGCATTAGTCATACTATTCCATCCGCAGTGGATGTCGGTCAAAGTTACAATGTTTCAGTGACAATGAAGAATACAGGGATCAATACTTGGACGAGGGCAGACGATTATAAGTTAGGAAGGGCGGATGATATATGGGGTACAACCAGGGATCTTCTTTCAGGTGGTGACAGTGTGGCGACGGATCAGCAACATACCTTTAGCTTCTCAATCACAGCGCCTTCTACTCAAGGTAGTTACAATGGACAATGGCAAATGGTTGAAGAGTTTGTTCAATGGTTTGGTGATAGTTGTGGGCCGTCCGTAATTACTATAAATAATAATGACCCAACAGCCTCGATCACAGGACCGACAACTGCGGAAACCGGCGACACTCTCACCTACGATGGGGAGGATATTAATGATCCGGAGGGTAATATCGACTTGGCCCGAATTTGGGTGAAAGTTGCGGGAAGTACAGCCCCGTGGCCGTCGTCATATAGTTGCCCCAATACCCCAAGTAATCAATGGTGTTTGCTTGAAGAAGACACGACAGTGTCATCTGGTAAGATGACAGCGAATTGGACACCTTCAGATCCTGATACTTACAACGTGCATATCATGGCTGCTGACGAAAATGGAGGGCAATGTAGCGGGAACCCCGAGTGTACTATGAATGGCGGGGCTGATTCGTGTACTGGTTGGGGAGATTGCGGATCATCCGACAATTTTAATGTAACAGTTACTTCCTCAGAGCCGACTCTGAATTCACTTGAGGTTACTGAAACTGTGAATAACCAATCTTCGGGTTTTGAAGGGAACCTTGGTTATTCTGGAAATATTGCCTCAGATCAAGGGTCAAATTGGATTAACTCCATGGATATTAAAGTTAATGCCACAGAGGCAACGAGTGGCGAACTATTCGATGAGTTTTATGTCGCTTTCTATGCCGGGGACAAGGAAACATCTGGGTCCAGTTTCCTTAGTAGTGTTCAAGGAATATTAAACTCTGATCGAAAAGATGGGTTTTTGTTGAGACACTCTTCTGCTGGATATCAGGTGTGGGATAGTTGTGCTGCGGACTGGGGTTTGGTTGATCCTGATACGGGGTTTCAGATTCAAGAAAATTGTTCAGGTGGAGAAACGCTTTATAGCGTGTCACTGGTTGGGAAAACAGATACTTCTGTCACATGGGGTGTGACTTTTAACAAAAATTTTGGTAGCAAGAGTATGAATACGGCGGCATACGTTAAAGATGCAGGTAACCAAACGGCCTTTTCTCCGGATTGTACAGCGTGGGTAGATACTAGTTCGGAACAGGACAAGACAGATCAGCGCTGCACACAGTTAGAGTGATTTTTACCAACCCGATCCAGTGAGTCTTTTAAAAATAGCGGGGAGAAACTGCCGCTTTTTCTCAGGAGTTGGTGTCGGAGTAGCTGGTTGACTGATAGTTACTGCAGCTTTTTTCCACTCATCTCCAGGATTGTTTAGCCCGTCAGTTATCCGCTTAATATGTATGCCATTAGCGTTTGGATCGGTGGATTTTAGAGAAACTACAAGGTATCGCTCTCCATTTTTTTCTAACACATTGATCGATCTAATGCTATTTCCAGATAGGCTTTCTGTTGGGAAACTACCATTTCTTTCAACAAGTTCGCGCTTGTCTAGATTTTCTGGATCATCTAAGTCAGCGACCTCAATATAGAAAGAGTGCTTATTGTTTTCTGATGTCTGTATCCCCAGAAACATCTCCCTGCTTATAGTGTCAAGAGTAGCTCTAGTTAGAAAAATGGAACCAGAGACAGGTGAGTAAAGACTGACTTTTGGCTGAACTTCATTTTTTGTTGAACCATGTATATCAAATAGTGTCCCTGTAAAATGACCGGGATTGTCTGGGGAAGTTGTATTGTTACTAAGAAAGCCGGTTCTGCTGGTGCCCTGATCATCAAACTGAATGACTTCTCTGCCTCTTCCGTCACTAGCACTTTTTCTTTCTGCCTGTATACTACCGTCTTGAGCGTAAACGATTTCTACATATCCGCTATCCAGAAGGAGTATTGCTTCGTTCACAAATGTTCCGTCACCTCGGTCTCGAATCTCAGTCATTTGAACAAATGCCTGATCGTCGTTTTCTGGAAGACCTTGGAAAGTTACAGGGGTTTCGACAACTGCATTGTTATTGTCACGATCCAGGCGAAACATTACAATTGGACCTTCACTATTTTTAAGAAAAGACACAACGATGAATTGATTGTCTGGAGAAATTTGCACTATGCCTTGATCACTCGACATAAAACCAATAGATTCAACTTCCTCTCTTATCGTTGTTGCCCAGCCATCTTCGGTGATTTCGATTATTCCCTTTGATCCATCGTATCCGACGGCAGCTCCGAAATTTGGGTCGGTTGTGGACATAGAAACAGATCGGATATCGAAGTCCACCTCTTTTGATGTATTTTGGTCTAAAGTCCCAGTGGTTGTGTTGAGTTCAGCTTTAACAATATATCTTTTACCGTCATTAAATTCTGCTCCGTAATACATTACACCGTCACCATTGACAGAAACATCTATTACCTCGTAACTAAATTCTTGGGCAAGTTCGGAAGACTCTTTTCGAGCAGCTTTCGCTTTTGGACGTTCTGGCGGGGGGGTAGTTGTTGGTTCTGGTCCGGATGCCGCCTCGACTGAGGGGATAGGTAATTTTGATGCGACCCCTGCCACTACAGCCGCTCCTATGGCTCCTCCCAAAAGGCCAAGAAATCCTCTTCGGCCTATACGTGGGGAGGATGGAGTTTTAGGTTTTTCTGGAGAGGTAGGATTCCGTTCTATGTCTAGCATAGGCTTGGGCTCTTTTCGGGCAGACTTGTCTTCCATGAGCTATTATGGGTAGATTGTACCAAATTTGGGCCTTGTTTAACAGAATCTTTGCTACTGAATAAACTCATTAATTAACTATTAAGTTAATTGCGTAATTAATTACGTAATTTAATACGTATTTCCTGTTAACAAGCTTTCCGACATGCCGGATTCCTTGTTAGTCTCTTAAGTGCAGCAACGAGTCCCAATGCTTTTATCCTTCGGTAGTCTATTCCCAGTCTACCTAATCTGTTTTCTTTATCTTCACCATCATCTATCAGAACAGTTTCTTGCGGCTTTATATTGTTTTTTCTGAAATAATCTTTAAAAAATAAACTCTCTCCGTTTTTCCCAAAAGCACTCTTCGTTACCTTGAGCTCATGAGAACTTAGTATTTCATCAAAGATGGGTTTTAGGTTAAGTGCAGGTGCTGTCCATCTGGTGAAAGAGTCCATGTTGTCGGTGGCTATAACAACCTTAACTTTTTTACCTCTTAATTTCTTTACCAAAGTAGGAATCTCTTCAGAGACCAGCTTCATGTTTTGCAGCTTTTTACAAAAGCTTTAAAAATGGAGTTCTTATCCAGTCCTGTATCTTTCGATATTTTCTTGGTGATGTTTTCAGATGCTAGTTGCCCCAACATCCATGGCTCTAACAAATGTCTGAATTTGCCGAACAGAGATTTTTCGATTCTTTGAAATAGTTCTCGGTCTTGCACAGAACCATCTTCGAGGTGCTCCAAAAATTTGGAGGTGGAGAGGGTATTGTGCCAATCAAGAAAAACAGCCTTATACATAGTATGTATCGGTAGTCGATAAATAAGTATACACAACGAGTTTTGCTTGCAAAAACCGAACCTGTATGTATAGAATGGGGTATGATTTCTGCCCGGCGGTATTTTCTCCTTGCCTTTGCCTCGGCACTTTTCCTTGGAGGCCTCCTTTTTCATAGACAATTGTTGGCAGGCTGGGTTTTTGATACAGAACCCCCGACCTTAACGATAACGTGCGGCGGAACAGAGCTTGCTTGTACTAAAGCCGGTACCACATATAGTTGTGGTCAATGCGCAGACACAAAAGCTTTAGTAACTTGCATAGATCCACTGAGTGGATGCCAAGAATATCAGTATGATAGTGATACTGGGGGTACTTCTGGCACAAAACCTTTTGGTAGTTCATGCACCCCAGGCGAGATATGTGACGATACAATTTTTAATATAGACAAGGATATTGGTACCATTTCTATCCACGATATTATAGATTGGTCAGGAAACATATCGGAGGATAATTATGAATTTACTTTTGCCGACTGCGATATTGATATAACAGCAGTTACTGTTGAGGAAGGAGCTACTCAGACAGCAACTGCGGTGATAACCTCTGGTTCTGTTGACCAAGTTGATTTTTCTATTACCGATGAAAGTCCAGCTGGAACAGCAAGTGTTAACCCTGTTTCTGATTTAACTTCGCCTTATGAAACTGGTGTTACCGGTGATAAGGTTGGTACCGCAAACCTCAACGTTTCCGGGATTGTTGGAGGAACAGAGATGTGTTCTGATGTAGCAGGGGTTACTGTGACGGCAGCTGGGGCTTGGTGGCAAGTTAAAGATGCAGACGTTGGAGTTGCTGGGGGTCTTGTTTCTTCGATCCCTGCCGGATGTTCCGATCCTTGTGATCCAAAATTCAATCTTGTCGGAGAGGGGGGATATCCAGGGGTGAGTATTCACAGTGGTGGAACTACAGGGTTTGGAGAAGGTAGTGGTGGTGTTGTTGCAGACCCTGCTTGGATTGCAGACTCCGCCTATAACGGTCCGACGTATGATTACGACTTCTTTGCAAGAGCCGTACCGTCTGCAGTTTTTACAGATCCTTCCTCGGTTATTACAAGCGGCCAAATCAATGGTGGTGACCTCCAATCTGGTTATTCGTCCGGAGGATATACTTGGTGGTATCGCGACGGAGATCTAATTATTAACGGGGCAGCAGTTCTTGGGGACGCTGATGTTATCATTTTAGTAACTGGCAATCTAACTATTAATAACAAAATAACAATTACTGATGGGAAAGGGTTCTTTGCAGCAATTGTTAAAGGAAATATCAACATAGATGATGGTGTTACATACACGGGGTCGCCGGCTCCAGACAGCAGTGCTGGTCCTGAACTCGAAGGTCTATATATGGCAGATGGTACGATCAGTACTGGTACGGACGGAGACGATAAACAGCTTTATGTTCGAGGATCACTTGTTGGTTGGGGAGGTATTAACTTAGAAAGAGATTTGGGTAACGACAATGATACTACTCCAGCAGAGTTTTTTGAATATGCACCGGACTTAGTCTTAACTTTACCGAGAGAGCTTCTAAGACAAGGAGTGGTTTGGAAGGAAGTAGTTCCTTAAGAATTCAGATTGGCAGACTTCAGATTTCGGATTGCAGATAGTCAGTTTACAGATTTCTTCTTTATGTAACTGTTTGCTGGTTCTGCGAACCTTCTCCATGTTTGGCGTAGGCTGTTCAGTTGTTTTGATAACTCCGTGTACTTTTCGACGATTGATTCGCATGCACCTTTAGGGATTTTGCGGAATCTGCGAGAGAGAATAATTGCTTTTGTTAAATGGATAACAACTTCATCACTTTCTGCCATGGCCATTTCGTAAAATCTAGCCGCATCAGCTGGATTCCTTTGTCTTGAGAAGCCCTCTCCGATCAGTGGAGGAATGGCCTCGCTTGAGTTTATTAGCTGTGTTCTGAATTTTATATGTGGTATAGCGTATGCCACATCGTAAATTTTATCTAGGAGTCGTAGGGAGAGCTGATAGACCCGAAGATCGGACACCCCTTTTACTGATGGCATGCATCTATATTATCAGATCTGTAGTCTGAGGTCTGATAACAGACAACTGATATCTGTTAATCTGGGATTGGCAATTGAAGTTATTCTGCTTTTCCCTGCATTCCAAGCACCCAAAGTACTGCTTCTTTTCGATAGCGGCGGTCGCCTCTGGAGTTTATACGAATTGCGGGAAGTTTTCCACGCTTGCCCCAACGTTTAATTGTCAACGGGGAGACACGAAGGATTTCTGCGACTTCACGAACAGTCAAAAGGTCCGGAAGTTCATCGAGTTTTAATTGCCTTTTCCCTTGCGCCATAACCCAAAAAAGTGGGCAGTGCTTTCTGATACTCAATGTATCAGAAGGTGAAGAAACATGTCAATACCCAGTTTGGGGTAATTTTCAATTTCGAGTCAAAAAGTGGAAAATACTGATACAGGATTGGTATAATTTCTCTACGACGATGGCAAAGTTACTTCTGGCAAGTTTTGTGGCAGTGAGCCTTTTGTTTGCTGGATCCGTAACCCTGGCCCAAGAGCCGACTACAAACATGGGCAGTGTTGAGTCGGCAACGACTGATGCATTGGAACAAAATTTAGTTACTCCTCTTCGCGGCCAGCCCGGGGAACTTACAAACCTTTTAAACTCCCAAGACCCCGGTAGCGTTTTTGCTAACCCTGTCAAACATGCAATTCGTTCTGCTGTTGACCATGGAGTGGCGGTAGACACAGTTGTTTTACTTTTACTCCTTCCTCTTGTTGCGGCAGTGATTGCAACAGCACGTCATCTCGTTGGTATTCAAGGTTTTGGAATTCTTCTGCCGGCAGCGTTATCTGTAGTTTTTGTTTCAACAGGTCCGGTTGTTGGCATTGCGCTGTTTTTAGTTATTGTAATTGTGGCGACAATCGTGAGGATGTTGCTGCGAAAGTTTAAAATAAGCCTTCAATATCTTCCTAGAATGGCATTTATTTTATGGATGGTTGTTGTTGGGGTTCTTGCTGCCATGTTTTCCGCGCCTTTCATTTCCGGTCTTAATGTTGCCGACGTTTCGATTTTCCCAGTTCTTATTTTGATTCTTTTAGCCGAGGACTTTACTCGCGTGCAACTCGGGAAAAGTGTCAGAGTCGCCGTCGCATTAACAACCGAAACTTTGATTCTTGCACTCGCTTCCTTTGTGGTCTTACAACTTAGGCCAGTTCAGCACTTTGCGCTTCTTAACCCTGAAATGTTACTTATCTTGGTTGCTATTTTTGACTTCTTTCTAGGAAAATATGCCGGATTGAGACTGTTAGAACTTTGGCGCTTCAGGAGGCTAATTGGGGCTAGATGAAATTATCTTCAATCTTGGGGCTGAATGCCCGTTTCCAGCTTTATGCGTTTCCACACAATACACCGCGTGGTAAAAGCACTGCTGCCTCGAAAGTTTTTACTAAGAAAAAGTTAAACAAAGCAGGGATTCGAACACCAGAAAGCTATGCAGCTTTCAGAAAACCTAAGAATATTATTGATTTTGACTGGGGTAAGCTGCCAGCGTCGTTTGCATTTAAGCCAAGTGGGGGTTTGGGTGGTGAGGGAATAATCGTTGTTAAAAAAAGAGCGCGTGATGGTGATGGTTGGATTACAACCCAAAGAAGGAGAGTCACCATCGACGATCTTAAACTTCATGCATTGGATATTTTAGAGGGTGCATACAACGACAGCAACATTCCGGACGTTGCCTTTTTTGAGGAGTATGTAGGGCGACATAAAGCATTTCGTAAATACGCATATCGAGGCACTCCAGATATCAGGGTTGTTGTGTTTAACAACGTTCCAGTTATGGCAATGCTTAGACTTCCCACATTAGAATCTAAGGGAAGAGCAAATATTCACCAGGGGGCAATAGGGGTTGGTATTGATATTGCAACTGGTATTACAACGCACGCAGTTTGGCATGGAGAGACCATTAAATTTAAACCTGAAACTAAACGGAAGTTGCATGGCATTAGGATTCCTGATTGGACAGAAATCTTGAAGAGTTCAGTTCATTGCCAAAAAGTATTGAAACTTGGTTATGCTGGAGTTGATGTAATGCTCCATCCGGACAAGGGACCCATGGTGTCAGAGGTGAATTCTGCACCTGGTCTTGAGATACAACTTGCAAACATGGCGGGCTTAAGAAAACGCTTGGATAGAGTCGAAGGGCTCAAGGTTAGTAGCGTCGAACAAGGGGTGCAGCTTGCCAAAACTTTATTTGCCTCAGACTTTGCAGTACGAGTTCGGGCAGAAGATGAGGGAGTTAAAGTTGTCGATGTTTTTGAAGAGGTGAAAGTAAAATCCAAAGGTGGGAAAAAAGTTGCAGTACGAGCAAAGCTTGATACTGGGGCGTGGAGGAGTGCAATCGACAAAACGTTGGCGAAAGAACTTGGGCTATTGGAAAAAGACAATGTTTTATTAACAAGGCTTGTTCGTAGCGCATTCGGAAGGCAAAAAAGGCAGGTTATTGATATAACCTTTTGGCTAAAGGGTCGAAGGATCAGGACCACAGCAGGAGTAGTCAATAGAAAAAGACTTAAAAACTCATTTATAATTGGGCGTCGTGACCTTGTTGACTTCTTTGTTGTCCCACAACGAAGACAACGAGCAAATTAATTTAAGAAGCAATGATTAAAAAGAGTGCTGGCAAGATTCTTATTATTACTAGTGGAAAGGTAGAGAAGCTCGAGCTGTTTTTGGAACCTGCCAAGAAAATGGGTTTGGATTTTACAACCGCTTCCTTTTCCGATCTGGAATATGTTTCCCAGGGAAAGGACACCGACTTTAAATTACAAGTGGACGGAAAAGATGTTGCAAGTTTTAACCTCATTTATGTTCGTCTTGTTGGGAAAAGCCTAGAGGAGGCTTCACTTCTTGTTAGTTATGCGAAAGAAAAGGGTGTCAAAGTTATTGATCCAATATATGAGAAATCCCACATTTTGCCTCCTAGTATAAGCAAGGTTATGGAACTAAAGTATTTGATTCAAGCTAGTGTTCCAATTCCGCCGACGATCTTCGGCAGTCTTGCAAAAATAAAAGAAAAGGGGAAAGCTCTACTTGGCACCCCATTTGTTATAAAGAGTACGCAAGGTAGGAGAGGGCGTGAGGTTTGGTCGCCAAAAACACATGATGAGTTTATCCGGTTGATTGAGGACTTGAGTGCGCAAGAAGAGGATGGCAAGAGATTTTTTGCGCAGAAATTTGTTGCGGCATCACAAAGAATAAGAGTTTTGGTTGTTGGTGGTAAGGCTTTGGCGGCGTTAACTATGCCGACAAAATGGAGAAGGAGATTTATTACGAAGGTAGACGGGGAGTATCCAGAAAGGAAACAGGAAAAACTTTCGCCAATCCCGAAAGAAGACGCAGAGTTAGCACTTGCTGCTGCCCGAGCTGTTTCATTGGACATAGCAGGTGTTGATATTTTGCACGAAGATAAAAGTGACAAGCGATATGTTATTGAAGTTAACGCTGCCCCTCGGTGGGAAGCGGTTCGAAGAGATACAGAGATTGACGTTGAAAAAGAAATTTTAGAGTTTCTCGCTAAAGTTTCATGATGAACAACAACTATCAAAAAAGATTTGCAAAATACGGCGTCGACCCTAAATCTCTAAGTTGGAAAAGCAAAGGGGCTGCACATCAACGGTATCGCCAGATTTGGTCCGAGATCGACTTCAACGGAAAGAGCGTTTTAGACGTTGGCTGCGGATTTGGAGAAATTGCCACATTTTTGGACAAGAGATATAAAGGCTTTTCCTATACTGGGGTCGATGTTATACCGGAGTTTATTTCCGAGGCAAAAAAACTCCACCCAGAACACAAATTTTTTGTCCAGGACTTTTTCAAAGAGCCTCTAGACGATAAATTCGATGTTGTTATGGCAAGTGGGGTCTTGAATAGTAATGTTAAAGACAACATTAATTATAGAAAACGCGCGATAAAGCAAATGTTTGATCGCACAAAGAACGTCTTAGTTTTCAATATGATGGGGGGACATCCAGCGCCGAAAAATAAATCCGGGAATAACATTTGGTATGCAGATTCTTTAGAGGTTCTAAATTACTGCATGAGTTTAACGCGACGTGTCATTCTACGCCAACATTATCACCCAAGAGACTTTACGATCTTAATGTTTCAGGTGCGTGAGACAGCAACACCGTAGTATATACTTAGTATATATCAAGTATATACTACTACTTTAGCTCTACCTTCGCGCCTGCTTCTTCGAGTTTCTTTTTAGCCTCAGCTGCTTCTTCGCTCTTTAAATCTTTTGCAACTTCTGCCGGAACCTTGTCAGTCATATCTTTTGCTTCTTTAAGTCCCAAATTGGGATCGATTTCTCGAAGCGCTTTAATGACCGAAATTTTATTTGCTCCTCCATCTGTTAGAACAACTGTTTGAACGGCGGCACTTGCACCTTGCTGTGCTTCGCCTCCATCTGCGGAATCAACTGGTGCTGCAGCTGCTGCTGCGGGCATAGCACTTACGCCAAGTCTTTCCTGGAGGGATGAAACCAATTCCGAAACTTCAAGAACTGAAAGCTCCTCGATCTCTTTTGCTATTTTTTCAAGCTTTGGAGAAAGACTTTTGTTTTTTTCTGCCTCGTTTTTATTATCTTTGTTTTCGTCTGTTTGATCAGTCATATTACTCACCTCCTTAAGTATTAGCTAATTTAGCAAATGTAAGCAAAAAGAAAGCAAATATATCGTTTATTCGCTTTTGTTCGCTGAAATTTGTTTGGATTTGCTAGTGTTTTGTGCGGCAGATTGCAGCACAAAAACTAAGTTTTGCATATTTGCCTGCAAGGTTGCTACAAGGGAGTAGGCTGGACCAGCTATAGATCCCACAAGTTGTCCAAATAAGATATTTTTGGCAGGCAAGCGGGATAGTGCTAAAAGTTTCTCACCATCAAGTATTTCTGCATCAAAAATACCAAACTTCAGCTTTGGTAAGTCATTTTCCTTTTGTGCCTGACCTAAGACTTGCAAAGGTCCAATTTCGTCTTCCATAGCAAAGACCACAGCGGTTGGTCCAGTCAGTCCTTTATCTATCTTTGATTCAACCTTAACCTTTGATTTTTTTAATGCGAGCTTAACTAAGGTATTTTTAGCAACTAAAAATATTCCACCAACATCTTTGATTTTTGCCCGTAGTTCACCTAAGTTTTTTGTTGCGAGACCTTGGTAGTCCACCACGGTTACACTTTTGGCATCTTTTATTCTTGCCGTCAAGTCGTCAACTACTAATGGTTTTTCTGATTTTTTCATTTCTCGTCACTCCGTTACTCGAAACAAGTTTCCTAAAAGCAAAAAACCTCGGGTTTACCGAGGCTGTCTTTACCAAGCAACTTGTTACTTAAAACATGTTACCTGTTACTAGATTGTGCCTCGGTAGGAAATTAATCTCGGCCAATCGGCCAGAACCTACTGTCTTCGGGATCTTTGAGTGCAATTCTACAGCATCTACACCAGAGAATGCAATATTTACTACGCTACAGCTATTTTTATTCCTGGTCCCATTGACGCAGAAATAACAGCCTTTTTTACTTTTTTGGAACCTATAGCTTCAATCACAGCTTTTATATTTTCCGATATTTCGCGTCCTGGCTGATTTGTTTTACCAATAGTGGTATGGATTAAAGGTGCGTCTTTTTGGGTTTTTAGACTTATAGAATTACCACCAAACTTCTTTTTTGCCTGCTCCGGATTTTCTGTAATTGTTCCCTGCTTGGGGTTAGGCATAAGACCACGGGGACCCAGGGTTTTGGCAAACGGTACCAACTTCGGCATCATTGCAGGTGACGCAAGTAAGACATCAAAGTCAATTTTCCCCTTTTTTAGTTTTTCAACTGTTTTCTCATCCGCAATTTCGATTTTCTTCTTTGTGCCTGTGGAGTGAGGGAGTTCTGTTTGTGTATTAATACCTTCCTTGCCAACAACTAAGTGCAGTTCAACAGAACCAGGGAAGGCCGAAAACGAGGTTTTCTGAACTAACGTTGCAGCCTCGGAAGGCGTGTAGGTTTTGGCAGGGTCAACCTTTGCACGAGCGGCTAGATATTTCTTGCCAACATGCTTTGGTTCTTTAGCCTTCTTTTCTTCCTTTTCGGGTTGTGACGCTTCTGTTTCTTCCTCAACTGGTGTTTCACCACCTACAACTACAACACGTTCTCCACCCTTGAGCCCGGGAATATGAACCCCTTTTTCCTCCCGCTGGCTTCTTTTTTTCTGCCGGCTAGCGGATTCCTTTTTTGTCTCTTGCTCGGAAGAATCTGCACCTTCATTAATTACTGTAATTTTTGTTTTACCCATGTTTGTTTCTAATAAACAAGCTTTGTTTTTAAGCCCCTGTCTTCACTCCCATAGACCTTGCTGTTCCTTCTACAATTTTTTCTGCTGACTCGACTTTGTCTGTGTTTAAGTCGTCGAGTTTTTGCTCTGCAATTTTCTTTACTTGATCTTTGCTCAACTTCCCAACTTCTGTCTTTCCTGCCTCCCCAGATCCTTTTTCGAGATTAATCTCCTTTTTGATCATGTCCGCAACCGGTGCAAGTTTCGTTTCAAAGTCAAAAGTACGGTCCTCATAAACTGTTATTACCACTGGGACAACGTTACCTTTTTGGTCAGCCGTCTTTTCGTTATATGCCTTAACAAAGTCCATGATAGGCAACCCATGTTGTCCCAATGTTGGACCTAAGGGCGGAGCAGGGGTTGCCTCTCCGGCTGGGAGGTTGAGTTTAATAATAGTCTTAATTTTCTTGCTTGCCATAAATAGTCAATCTCAAGGTTCTCGCCGAAGGCGAGGTTCTTTAGATCTAAAAGATCACAAGGTTCTGCGAATAGCAGGTTCTTATTATAGTCTTTACTTTTTTTGTAGCCATCTTTTAATTTTGGTCCAACTAAGTCTGTTTGCTTTTTCTGCCGACATGTAACACAGTCTACGCTCAAGCCATTTTTTACCTGCCCCTGGTCCATCAGACACAATTTTGTGTCGTCTTACTTTCATACCTATTCCTCCAACAAGAGGAGCAGAAATTAAGGGCACGCGATCTGCAGCGCGTTGTACTAGGTGCTGTTCTCTTTCCATGACTTATACTTTTGCAATTTGTAAGAGATCCAGCTCTACTGGAGTCTCTCGACCAAAGATGGAGACAAGAACTTTGACCTTTCCTTTTTCTTCATCTATTTCCTCAATTGTTCCTAAAAATTGAGAGAAAGGCCCATCTGTGATTTTTACTGCTTCTCCGGTAGAGAACTTTACTTTATATCGGGCGGCAGGGGCTGAGACGAACTTTTCTATATTATCAACCTCACCTGCTGAAAGCGGAGCCGGTTTGGTACCTGCGCCGACGAACCCTGTTATTCCTGTTGTTGTTCGTACTGCAAACCAAGCCTCGTCAGTGAGTATCATCCTAACAAGAAGATACCCAGGGAATATTTTTTCCTTAATTGTAAGTTTTTTGCCAGATCGGATTATGACTCTGTCTTGAGTAGGAATCAGAATTTCCAGAACGTTTCCCTCAAGGCTCATTGTCTCGATCCTTTGCCTTAAAGACTCGGCGACTCGCGCTTCGTGGCCGCTAGTTGTGTGTACTACAAACCAAGCAGCTTTTGGGTCCTCGGATTTCGAGATGACAATGTGTCCAGACAGCTTTTTACTGCCTGAGCCTTTTTCTTCAAGTACAGCTGGTGTTTCGTTTTGATCGGACATACTTTACCTAATGAAATTACTCATTATGCTTGCGAATATATAATCTAATCCTCCGATGTAAACCCCGATAAATATTGAGGCAACAATAACTAATACAGTTAACTGTATTGTTTTTTCTCTTGTGGGCCAGACAACTTTGTCAAGCTCAGCTTTAACTTCGCGCAAAAAAGAAACAGGGTTCATATACGGGAAATTTCTAAAGAATGCAAAATTGTAGCATATTTGAGCGTAGATTTCTACCGTTTGAGTTTGCAAGGCTGGATTTTCATTGATTGAGGGAAATATGTTACTTTGGTATACTCTTTGAAAGTGGCTAAAGTTAGAAAAGCTGTTATTCCAATAGCTGGGCTTGGCACCAGGTTTTTGCCTCAGGCAAAAGCAATTCCCAAGGAAATGATCCCCTTGGTTGATAAACCCGTTGTGCAGAATGTTGTTGAGAGAGTGGTGGATGCCGGAATAGATCAGATAATTTTCGTCACTAGTCCGCACAAGAAGGCAATAAAAAATCACTTTGACAGGAATTTTGATTTAGAAGCAAAACTTCTTTCCAGCGGCAAAAAAGAGGAGCTTCAACAAATAAGAAAAATCTCAAAACTCGCAGAGTTTATCTATGTAGAACAGAAGGAAGCTCGTGGTAATGGTGATGCGATTCTGACTGCTGAGAAGGTTGTTGGAGATGAGCCCTTTTTTGTTACATATCCTGATGAGATTTTAGATGCGAGTCCGTCTTTGGGGAGTCAGCTCATAAAAGAATATAATCGGTCTGGCACAATCATATTGGCGGCAATCAGGAGTGATGATCCTGATGCAGCAGACAAATATGGATATGCAGCAGGGCGTGAGATACAAAAGGGGATATTAGATGTTGAAAAGGTAGTCGAGAAGCCGGGCAAGGGAAATACTCCTTCTGATTACGTTTTGGTGGGTGGATATATTTTCACACCCGATATTTTTCCAGCTTTGCGCAAAGCTGGAAAAAAAGTTGAGGAAGGCAAAGAGCTTGTTTGGGCTGATGGAATGAATGTAGCGCTCTCAGAAGGCAAGCACGCGCGGGCCGTTATGATTAAAGACTTCAAATATTACGACTGTGGGTCAAAGATTGGCTATTTGCAAGCAGTTGTGGAGATGGCCCTTAAAGATAAAAGGCTGGGCAGTGAATTTAGGACGTATCTCAAAAATCTTCGGTTGGAATGAAACTCCTCGAGTTTTCGACGAAAGCAGGAAACGTAGTATATTTACTCGTCCCGCTTTTTTGCTAGCTCACGCAAATGTCGAACTCTGTAGAGTTGTTCTTTGCGACGTTCAGACTTAGTCGTGTGTCGCTCCCGATCTTTAACTTCTAATAAAAGACCAGATTGTAGTATTCTTTTTCGAAACCGAGCGATCAATCTGTCGGACGATTCGCCAGGCTTTGCTTTGACAACTACCATTCATATCTCAACCCCCTTTCAAATTCGGCAGAAATTGGAGTAACTATGGGAATTATACCACATTATCACTTTAGTGATTCAGCAGGGGTGGAGGGAATAAGTCTACCTTTGCTTTGCAAACGATCTTGATCCTTCCACTATTTAGATGAACAAACTGCAAAAATGCAGCCTGTTTTAACTAGCAGGGGTGGAGGGAATAAGTCTACCTTTGCTTCGCAAACGATCTTGATCCCTCCACTATATACAAATATTTCAGACACAACGGTCTGAAATATCCGTATGCAGGGGTGGAGGGAATCGAACCCCCGTTACCGGTTTTGGAGACCGGTGTCCTACCACTGAACGACACCCCTAGATAAAAGTTCAAAACTCAAAAGTCAAAACTATTTCAACTTCTGTCTTTCTTTATGCTCTGTTTGTTTACGACACCTTCGGCAAAACTTACGCAAGGTAAGTTTACCTTCCATGTTTGTCTTGTTTTTTTCAGTTATATAATTCTGACTTTTACAATCAGAACAAACTAATCCATAAAGTTGTCTTCCACCTCTTTTAGCCATTATATCTCCTTTCTATTTTGTACCTGAGCCTGGGGCGGGAATCGAACCCGCGACCCCATTCTTACCAAGAATGTGCTCTACCACTGAGCCACCCAGGCAAATCTTGGGTGTCAGAGTAGCACCCGGTGCTGGGAGAGGGATTCGAACCCCCGTAGGCAAATGCCACCTGATTTACAGTCAGGCCCGGTTGACCACTTCGGTATCCCAGCGAACCTTCTCAAACTTTCTTTGGTAAAGAAAGTGTACACGCTTTCTAAAAAGAAAGGTGACAAAGAAACAGAAAAATCCGGATTGAGAGCCGAGGAGAGGATTCGAACCCCCGACCTTGGCTTTACAAAAGCCCTGCTCTGCCCCTGAGCTACCCCGGCCCGTCTAGGCTCGGACTATATCCGAGGCTGACGTAAGGTGTATTATACCAGAAATGTAGTTAAAATTGAACCTAACTTACTTGCCAAATCTTCTGTTTGACAATGATGTCTTCAGTCAATATACTCTCTCCATGGCCAGAGAAGTCTTCGATCAAGACCCCTACACAGAATTAAGACAGGGAGCGCGCGATATTTTGTTTCGTGCTGGAATCCCCAGTAACCCAGGAAGCATAGATTTGGAAATTGTTAACGGTGCAAGAAGAATAGCTAACCTGGCACCAATTGAGCCATGGGACGAGTGGAGTAAACAAGATGGTAAATTCGAAGGTTGTAGAGACAGATTAATTGAAACTATCCTGGAAGCAGGAGTGGATTTGCAGGAGCCAATTACTGAAACAACCAACATTCTCAAGGGGTTGGAAATCTTGACGTCGAGACGATAGTCCTCAAGTAGTCCGTTTGCCTTGCAAAAGCGTTTATCATTTGTTACTATTCCAGGCATGATAACAGAAAGAGATCTCGCCACAATTGAGCGATCTCATGTCAAAAAATTGGTGCGCTTCTTGCAAACTGAAACTGAACCAGCATTTCCTGATCGGGTGCAGTTGGACGTGCTCAAGGATGCACGAGAACGATTTGTCGGTCAAATGACCCCTGGGGCAAGAGAGTGCCTTCGCCAAGAGACGCGTGCCTTGACCGAATCTTGTACATCGTCTAATCCTGAAAAAACTCTCCAAGAAGTACAAAGATAATTTCTGACAAAGTTTGCCAGGGTCTGTTGATATAGTTCAAGTTGTTGAAAAAATACACTTCACAGTATATATTTTAAGTATGTTAACAAAATCGGATATTAGGCAGATAGACACTGTTGTCTCAAAAAGAATAACTAGAGAAATTAAGCCTGTAAAAAGGGATATTGGAACCATCAAAAGTGATGCTGCCCAAATAAGAAAGGATGTGAAAACGCTAGTAAATTATTTCGACAGAGAATATTTAGAATTAAGGGCGCGGATTGAAAGAATAGAAACCCATCTCCAAATAGAACCGAGCTCTTCTTAAAGAATTCCCTGGGAATATGCTAAGATTTAGATATGAGTAAAGGCATTGTAATGCCGTTGGTTGCGGCTGTCGTGGTCTTAGGTCTTAGCGCTTTGCTAGCTTGGTATTTCTTCTCTTCATTTTCAAAATCTTCCTCTTCAAAACTTGGACCATCAATCTCATATAAAGAAGCGGGGATTCCTGTTCCTGAAGAGTTCGATCCGGCGTCAGTTGGAAGCCCACATACAAGAGACAGTGAAAAACATCCGGATTGTTGCAATCATCCTTATTGGCACAAGGTTTATAAAGCAACTTCTTTTAATGGCACGACTTGGAACAGGGAGAATGTTTTGATTGAAGAGCATGCGAGTGTTCCGGCAATTTTAGAAAAAGATGACGGGAGTTTTATTCTTTATTACGTTAATGGTGATGTTGACACGATGGATTGTTCGGTGTCGCAGGATGGAAAAGATTTTACAAAGGGTGGTTGTACTATTTATGGGTTTACAGAAAACAAAGTTTGGGATCCCTATATAGTTAAAATCGAAAATGGGTTTTACAGAATGTATTTTTATGCACCTTCAAAAGGGTTAGTTCGGGAAGAGCAAGAACATAAAATCATGAGTGCAATCTCAAAAGACGGAATAAACTGGCTTCAAGAAGAAGGTCCGCGGTTCGAGTATCAGGGAATTATAGACCCGGCGGTTATTAAGATGGGAGGTGTCTGGCGCATGTATACTTGGTATCCAAAAGATGCTGGCGGTCCTGGAAATTCAGTCATGGTCTCGGCAACAAGCAATGATGGCCTAAATTTTCAATTTGAAAAAGAGTTTAATGTTGGTGGTGGAATTCCGGAGATTGTTGAGTATAGCCGTAATAGATATAGGATGTATTTTTGTGAACAAGGGATAAGTGCTGTGACGAGCACTGATGGACTTGACTGGTCAAGAAAACAAACAGTCCTTCCAGCAGGTCCTGGGGAGATAGTTTGTGACCCAAGCGTTATAAAATCAGGCGGAGAATGGGTGATGTATTACAAGGTACAAGAAGTCAATTCTTCTCCTTTTTAGACCCCAGAGTGATATAATGCAAAAATTATGGAAAGGACTCCTAGAAGGTTTACTCGGGATGAGAAAAAAATAGAGAGACTTAGGGAATGTGCAACGAAGGAATTGGCTCGCTTCTCCAATGGCCTAGGGTTGCCATCGATCTTCTCGGGATGTTTACCGAATTCAATGGTTGAGAAGTTAGGGGATTCACCTCCAACCGAGCGTGCCGAGGGAAATATAAAATTTATCGCAGACGTTTGGACTTGTTCGCCGGCCTTGAGAACCCTTTTCATGCGAACAAGAAAGCCAGTAATTCTTGATGACATTGGGTGCTTTAGGTTCGTTGTGCGTCGCGACATGTATGATATTTGCTATCGTGAACCTAGTCGAAACGGAGATTTGGCTACGCCATATCGTTCTGCACCCACTTTGTTTGGAGAGTTATGGGGAGCTGAAGATGATAAAATACTTGAGAATATTGCGGGTCTTTCTAAGAAAAGAATACTTCTTGGTTTTAACAGAATCCTTCGAGATAAAGCCGTCCTTTCAAGGCAACCCCTTTAGTATCTCCTCTGTTAAATAATCTGCCACCCTTTTTGTTCCCACTGGGGTTAGATGAAAATCCCAAAGATAGTAGCAGTCGAGACACCCGTCTTTTCTAAATTCATCTAAAAGCGAGAAATAGGCAAAGCCGTTTTTTTCTGCAACTTCTCTAAGATCCGGATCTGGGTTGAAGTCAAGCAGTCTGTTGCTTACCTGAAAACCGAGACCTTTTCTATAAGAGTGAAATTCTTCCGAGACCAAATCATTTGAAGGCAAGAAAACAATGTAAACAGGAAGGTCTTTACTGCAAGAGCTTTTTAGTCTTTCCAGTTTTTTGTCTACCACGTTGACAGCTTTTCTAAACGTTGTCTCGTCAAGCATCGAAATTAAAAAGTTGGGATTTTGTGTGCTGTAGGAAATTATGTCTGGGTTCAGCTTTCCTTCTAAATACATTTTGCGTGCTTCGGGGGCAAGTGAGTTAATATAATCTTGATTAAATGCAGCAAAGCTTTGAGCTCTCGGCTTCCAATAACTTGAAGTTTCAATAACTGCCCCTGGTTTTGCACCAGACGGTTGGATAAAGCGATTTTTAATCCGGGATAATGTTGGCCAGAAGGTACCGACTATGCGATGCTCATTTGACGTCCCTTGCTCTCTGATTAATACTTGGTTAAGATCATCAGTTGAGTAGAACCCTAAGATTATTGCGTCGATCTCTAGTTGGTCAGCATACGCTTGACATACCAAAATTTCGCTTTCTAAATCTAGACCAGGTGCTCCTGCATTAATTACCTCTACAGTTTTCCCTTTTGAACGTAGATTTTTTTCTAATAACTTTGGCCAGGAATCGGAAAGATCAACACCCCAGCCAAAAACGAATGAGTCTCCAAATGCCAAAATACGGTAGGTATCAGAGGGTTTTGGTATTACTACTTCTCCATTCCGCAAACCTTGTGAGGAGGTAAGTATCTTGATAGTGAATTCACCAGTTGCCATTGTCTCTGTGATATGGGGAACTATTGTCTTGAAATAACCGATTTGGTTTAAGTAAGAGCCGAGAAATCTATCGAGTACGATCGAAGATGTAAAGACAATTAAAGATGAGACGAGTACTAGAATTGCCAATGGAAGTTGTGTAAAAATGCCCCACCTTCTGGGATTGTCCAGAGATGTTTCCCCTGGTTTTCACCAGGTGGGTGGGCTGTCCCAAACCCCAAAGGGTTAGGGAACTCCGCCTTCCCGTAAGTAAAATGATAGGGGAAATATTCCCTGGTATCCTTTCCGGTAGGGCAACTTCAATATAGCAAAAAAGTGGGTTTTGGTCAATCTCTAAAGGATGGGTGAGGTGGGGAGAAGCGTGCTTAATATGATGTTTAATACGGGTCTAATAATGCTAAAGATTATTGATGTTCCTCCAAAGATTGGGAAGATTAGAAATAGAAGGATGATAAATCCATATTGGCTCAAAATTTTATCCCAACTGTGTGCGATGTCTTCTGGGAGAAGAGCAATTAGAATTTTTCCTCCATCAAGAGGGTGTATTGGGATTAAGTTAAAGATTGCCAAGATGATATTGATATATATAAAGGGAACTAGGAGTACCGCAAGGGTTGGGAGGACCTGAAAAACATCCAAACCTCTTACTATGAGAGCAAGGGCGGTTGCGAGTATTAAATTAGACAAAGGTCCGGCAAAGGCAATTTTAGCTGCGTCTCGTCTTGGGTTTTCAAGATTATAGGGATCGAACCGAACGGGTTTTGCCCACCCAAAAAGAATTGGTGCGCCGCTTATGATTAAGAATGCGGGTACAAGGATTGTGCCGATGATGTCTATATGGGCTATTGGATTTAGGCTAAAGCGTCCCTGAACCCTTGGGGTAGGGTCACCGAGTCTGTCTGCTGCCCAGGCGTGAGAAAATTCATGAATTACGATTGCAACTAAGAAAGCAAGTGCTAGTATCAGTATCATTTCTGGAAAATCGAACCTTTCTGTAGTATAGTATACAGGTTCGAAAGTAAGGAGTTCAATGGCTATATGTAACAGTTGTGGGAAAGGGTCTATGCGAGGTAGTCGTATTTCTCACGCACACAATGTCAGTAAACGTGTTTTTAAACCAAACCTTCACAGTTTTTGGATGGTTGAAGGCGGTCACCGCACGCGAAAAAAGTTTTGTACGAAGTGTTTGAGGAAAGTTAAGAAAGAGGTATTACAAGTATCAAAAGTACCACAGGTATCAAAGGCTCAGAATATTGCTTCAGGATAACCTTGTCTAAATTGGTTCCAGGAAACAGGCGATTTGCCCTCTAACTGTACTTGATCCAAGATCAATTTCCCATCTTTAGCATGTGCCCTTAAAATCTTTAATTTTCTTGTTACTTGTCCCTTGTTACTTGTTACTTTTATCTCTGTCCATGCATTTGGCCAAGGAGAAACGGCTCGAATGAAACGCTCTATGGCTTTGGGATTAGGCACCAGAGAAAACCCCTGTATATATAGTACAGACCATTTACTCTTTGCGATCTTACCGTTAAGTGCGAGTTTTACATATTTCGGGGGGACAAATCCGTATTCTTTTTTAAATAGAGTGGTGTATGTGGCTTTGTCATGTTCCTGTGCGACCGGCTTAAGTTTTCCGTCTAAGTAATCCTGGAGAATTTTTGCGAGTTCCTTTGCAGATTTTGTAAATAATCTCTCAAGTAAACTTCGGCCTGTGTCGTCATTTCTTACCTTTTCCTTGAATTGCGCAATTATTAAACCGTGATCCATTTCTTCATCCATTTGCATTAGAGATACTCCTGTATCTCTGTCACCTGACACAATCGTCGCTTGAGTTGGGGACGCCCCACGATATTTTGGTAAAAGAGATGGATGGATATTGACTATCCCAGAGGGGAACATATCTATTACTTTTTTGGGGATAATTCTGCCATAGGCCGCCAAGACTCCAACATCCGCTTTGACACGAATGTTTTGTAAGTCAGTGACAATTTTGACTTTATGTTTCTTTGCCCATTCTGCGACTGGGGAGTCAACTACTTCTTGTTTTCTTCCAACCGGCTTTGCCGTCTGAGTAACGACCGCCACGATCTCGTGTTGCTTGTTTAGGGCAATTAAGATTGATAACACATAATCCGGGGTGCCAAAAAATACAACCTTTGCCATATTATCTTATTCTACTCTTTTTTCTTGCGAAGTTTGTTCTCGATGTATTCTCTCCAGATTGGCCCTTTTCCATTTGTCTCGATCCACATTGCTGCCAACTCCTCGTTTTCAGATCTAGATTTGTAGTTGTCGCGCAGACCTGCTGTAACAATGTAAGCTTTTGCTTGGACTGCATACGCTTCTGCTTGCCGCGAGATATAGTCGTTAATATTTGCTGCACTCTTGTGTGGGGCGGCCAACCCGTTTTCTGGACCGTAGAATAGAGACATCTCGCGGGTAAGAGCGACTGCAACGTCGATCAAATCCATTTGATTTAGGAGTCGGGCTGCAGAAGCATTGACTACCAACCTTGATTTTCCTTTGTTTTCTTCCAAATACAGTACTAGATTTTTCGGATTACTTTTATCCGAGTCATTTAGAAACGCAAGATCTGCTCCCTTTGATTCAAGAGCAAATTTTATATTGGCTGCTGCATTTCTGAACCAGGTGTTCTCTGACTGACCCATTGCAAAATAAGTGCGCCTTATCTTGTCTATAGCTTTTCGAGTCAATGGCTTTGCCTCCTCATTTATAGGAAAACGGTCTTGGGGTGGGTTATTGACTGCGTTTTGCCACAGGAATATTTCTTTCTCGCTCCACGATATTTTGTGATGCTGTACTTTGCTCCAGATTATTGAGCGGAAACTTTCTGACCTTTCCCTGAATTTATCTTGGACAGATTGTTCAGGGGGCAGACATGCCGTCGCGAATACTGAAGGCATTGCTAGCAAGCCAAGTGTCACTCTCCTTGAAACTCGTGCACCAAGAATGGGATGAGAGAATTCTCTAGTCATGAGTGGGGATTATATCACTTTTTTGTTCACTTTTCTTTTTTTCTCTTGCTTTGATGCCTTCCTGTAATCGATTCTCGACAAGATATTTTCTCCAATCTGGACTGTCTGCACGACGACCCGATTGAATAAGAGTTACTGCCAACTCTTCGTCTTCTGATCCTGTGCTGTCACGTCCAAGAAGACCTACATGATAAATATATGCCCCAGCTTGGGCTTTGTAACCACGAGACTCTTCTACTATATATTCATCTATGTCTTGGAAGCGTCTTCTGTGTATGTCGAGTCTGTCTTCTGGAGAAAGAGGCAACAGCATGCGATCATAATCTCTCACATTCTGCAAGTGTTCAATTTCGTGAACTAGATCAATTGCTAGTTCTGAAGAATTTTTCCCGAATATAACATCTGTTGGTATCCCAATTATCCATACTAGTTTACCGTCTTCAACATTGGCTGCTGTGGTCATTACCCTTGTGGTGTCCTCACTAGATGGAGATTTAAAAATATCGACGAAGGTTTGCCCGGATTGCAAAAGGGGCAATAAATAATCTGCAGCTTCTTTAAAGTGTATATTTTCCGAACGTTCCATAATCCAGAGTGTGCTATACAATCTTTGACCTACTTCCTGTAATACCTCGTCTGTCGGTAGGGGGATTGATAGACTACGAAAGGCATTTTGTTCCCATAGATCTATCTCTTTTTGGCTTTGTTCTATACTTTGGCGTTGAATCTCTTTTTGTATTATTGATTTTGCAGTTTCAGGTGGTGCCCCTGTCTTTTCAGCAGTAATACGGTCCTTCTCAATTTGGGTAGTAATCCTTCTGATAGCCATACCTCCTGCTCGGGCACCTACTGTCGCAAGAGTGGCTGCGGCAAGAGATATTATAAAGTCGTCTCGGCCAATTCGGATGTCAAGCCAGGATTTCTTTCTTTCGGTACTCATCAGGCGGAATTATATCAGGTCTAGGCTTAAACTAAGAAGTTTTGGGCTATGGGAGTTCTACTTCGTGCCATTCACCTTTTTTAAGCTGGAATAATTGTCGCTTTTGCTCAAAGAGACGGTCAACAAAGATTCGTCCATTAAGATGATCTATTTCGTGTTGGACGATTTGTGCCGGAAAGCCGGAAAGGGATTTTGTCACAGTTCCCATTTTTGTATTTTGGTATTTTAGTTTTACGTCGCGGGATCTTTGTACGGGGCCATAATAATGGGGGAGCGAGAGGCATCCCTCCATCGCATATTCTTTTTGTTTTTTGATCTTTTTCTTTCGACCTTTTGCTGGGTCGTTTGTTTCCTTTGAAAGTTCAATGACTTCAGGATTTATGACTGGAGTGATTTTGCCTTCGTATCGCATTACAAAAACACGTAAAAAAACTCCGATTTGCGGGGCTGCAAGGCCAACACCTTCTGGATCATTTTGCGATTTCAAGGTATCTTTAAGATCATCTATTAATGACAAGATTTTTTTATCTATCTTGCCAACTGACTTTGATTTTTGCCTCAAACGCGGATCTTGTGTCGAAAGAACTTTCCTAACCATGCCTGTATTGTATCATTTTGAGAGTTTCTCTAGCTTATTTTGTACTTCCTCATCATCAGGGTCAATATTCTGCAAAACATATTCTAGCTGCTCTCGGGCAAGAGCTTGTTTTCCTAAGGAGTCATAAATTGTTGCAAGCCCAACTCGACCATCATAGTAGTTTGGTTTGAGGGTTACAGATTCTTCGAGCACTTCTTCTGCCCGCTCAATTTGCCCTAAGCGACCATATAAAACTCCTAAGTTGTAGCGAACCTTTGGATCGGTCGGAGCAAGCTCGACAGCTTTTTCGAGAACAGGTAGGGCTTCGTGCAGATATTGCTGATCAACTTGGACGAGTCTATATAGGATAGTAACTCGAGACTTCAAAAGATTTAAATTGTATGGGGAGATGGTAGTGGCATATCTAGAAGCTTCATTGGCTAGTTGCGCGGATGCACCGTCGCCTTTCTCTTCCAGTTCGAGTGCGATACTAGATGTAATTTTTGCAAGCTGGTCATAGTATCTTGGCTCATCTGTTCGGAGAGATAACGCACTTTCTATTCTTTCCAGGGACAGAGCATACGATCCCTCTGTAGCTAAATTTTTAGACTTTGTAAAAAGTACATCAGCGTACCAGACATGAAAGACTTTTAGTAACAGGTAACATGTAACAAGTATCAGCAGTAGGATGCTAGCGATTTGAAGGATGGAGAATTTTTTGTTTCTACTTGTTACTTCTAACTTGTCACTTGTTACCGACCATGCCAAAGCAGGAAAGAGGAAAAATAGTATAGCGACATTGACGACCGAGAAACCAAAAAAGTTGGTAATTAAAATGGAAGCATGTCCTGCAAGCAGTGCAGGTAAAAGATTCTGGCCCGATCGAAGTCTTGAGGCTATCAACCACACAGTTGCCCCAATAAAAATGAGGTATGAGACCAAGCCAAATGTTCCTGTTGTTGCTGCAAAGTTTAGATATTCGTTGTGCGCTTTGTTATAGAGGAAGTCCCATTCGGAAGTAAGGTTATGCTCAACTGGTCGAAATTGATAATAGGAGTAGGCGAATGTCTCAACGCCGGTTCCTGTAAGGGGATATGCTCGCCAAGTGTTAATTGCACCGTTCCATACAATCTTTCGGATTTCCCCGGATTCTGTTCCTCCGGTCTCCAACACGGTCCCCGTGTTGGGATGATTTACGGTTGGTGGTTTACGATTAATATTATTTTGTATGACTTCTGTTGCACTTGGGGTCCAGGGAGTTCCGAAAATAGTAACAAGTAACAAGTAGAAAGTGATAAGTAATAGGAAAGGGCGAGTTAGTATTTTAAGGCGATCTTTATACAACCAGGCCATAGTTAACCAAAAAACAGCGAAGGATGCTCCAAAGCCGAGTAGTCCTGAGCGGCTTTTTGTAAATAAAATTGCTGTGAAGAAAATAATAGACATACCAATCCACCACCATTTCTTTTTAGAAATTGCAAATGCCCAAGTGATTGGAATAATAGCTGTAAGCCATGCTGCGAACCAATTCGGCTGACCCAAAGTTGCAAAGATTCGCTCTTGAACTTTTTGTACCCAGCAGTCGACCCCAAATTCTTTTTTCATGATAATGCAACTAGGACTTGATCCGAGACGTTCTGCAATTCCCCAAATGGAAACAATTAGTGCCGAAGCGAGCAGATTACGTATTGCGCTCCTTGTCTCCTGTTTTCCCATATTTGAGACAAACGCCCAGTAAAGAAAAAGGTAGGAAATCGTTGATAGTAATCCGCCATGCGATCGAGAGTGATATCCCCAGATAGATGTATGCTGATCAATTGAAAAAACAGTGGAGATGATTTGCGCGGTTAAAAAAAGCAAAAGAGGAATATCAAGAATAGTGCGCCGAAAGATCAGTTTTCCCCCAAGGATAGATTTTATTGCCCAGGAGGCCGTAATTACGACCGTAATTACGTACGTTAGAATCATTTTGTTAAATTCAAAAAGCTCAGAAGTTAGAGGGGTAAAGATGAAGGGGACAAGAAAAAAAAGAAGATAAAAGGAAGATTTGATAATTCTGTCTGCTGCTTGGAATAACATTAGATAGCTACAATTGTACCGTGACGAATGATATACTACAATCGCGCCGTCTGCTCCACATAACTTAAATGTTAGATCGTTTATTCAGTCTATTCTCTCATGACGTAGGAATTGACCTCGGTACTGCTAATACTCTTGTGCATGTTCGGGGGAAGGGGATAGTAATCCGGGAACCTTCGGCTGTCGCCAGACATAGAAAGAGTAAAGAAATTCTTGCCATTGGAACTCAAGCAAAAAGGATGGAGGGGCGGACTCCACAAACTATCGAGACAGTTCGACCTCTTAAAGACGGTGTGATTGCTGACTTTGATGCAACAGCAGCAATGCTTGCCTATTTTGTAAGGCAGGTACACGAAACTCCTCAAGGTGTACGAATGATAGGACTACCTAAAGTTCCAAAACCGCGTGTTGTTGTTGGTATACCATCCGATGTAACAGAAGTTGAGCGCAGAGCAGTTCAAGAAGCGGCTCTTGCCGCGGGAGCCAGACAAGCCTTTTTAATTGAGGAGCCAATGGCTGCAGCTATTGGGGCTGGTATGAATGTAGAGGAACCAGGAGGAGTTTTTGTGGTTGATATTGGTGGGGGAACAACAGAGATAGCAGTAATTTCCCTGGGTGGAATTGTTTTGAATCGGGGTTTAAGGGTTGCAGGAGACGAGATGGATGAGGCGATTATTAATTATCTTCGAATGCGATACTCACTCCTTCTTGGGATGGCCTCGGCAGAAGAGTTAAAACACCAAATTGGAAGTGCTATCCCACAAAAGAAAGAACGACATTATGTCGTTCGTGGACGGGATTTAGAAACTGGTTTACCTAAATCAGTGAAGGTTGCATCAAGCGAGCTTGTGGAGGCTCTTACCCCAATAATTCATCAGATTGTAACTCGGGTTGCCGATACACTTGAGGAGTCACCGCCGGAGTTAGTTGCCGATGTTATGGAGAGAGGGATACTTCTTGCGGGGGGTGGGGCGCTTATTCCAGAGATTGATAAGCTGATCTCAGAGGAGGTAAAAATTCCGGTCTGGATTGCAGAAGACCCCCTGACTGCTGTTGCTCGCGGAACAGCAAAAGTTTTAGAAAATCCTAGCCTTTTGGCAAAAGTAAGAGTTACAGGCGGGCTGAGATAGCCTTTTCCACAAGACGTATATACGCCGCCAAAAAGTTGACAACCACCATATTAAGCCTATAATACTCCTATGGTAGAAGGAGAGCAGAGACTACAGCAAAGACTATTCACAAAAAGATCTTTCTTAACCGGACTTGGTGCAACTGCCGCCCTCGCAGTTCTTTCCGCCTGCCAACCAAAAGAAAATACTTCTACTTATGTCTTTACTAGGAAAGAGCTTAACGCTTTACCGGACAGAGTTGAGGCGCCGTTAGATATAAGAGAAAGGGAGCTAGTCGATCCTCTCGAGTCAATGCGCGTTGCGCAAAACCGTAAAATAGATCGAGAGAGGTCGTTAATTACAAGACGACAAATATCAGAATCCCTCTCGAACTCCTCGTCTCGTTTAGTTAAGAAGATCGCTCGGAACTTAAGGTTTTTGCAAACTTTAGAAGTTCGCCCTCCGGGGTTTTCGGAATGGTTTACATCCTTACCAGTGGCGACAAGATATGGGGATTATGGCAAGTCTAGTGCCACTGTTGAAATAGAGAGGGATAAACTCGACCCAGTTATGTATCGTAAAGATGATCAGTGGACAATGATGCTAGATGTGAGTAGTCTTGAGTTTTATATTAATCTAAATGCGCCAAATGTCGAAGAAGATAAAGACGAATTAACGGAAGGGCTTGGTTGGTGCGCCCAACATGTATTTTGCACGCTCTTTTTGAAAATGGCTTCTGAGTATTATGATTTGGATCAAGCAATGCATCCTGCAAGGATAACGGACTCGGAAGGAAATTTAATTGTTGATAGAGAGATCCAGTCGAGAATAGGAGCAGAGAATTTTGTTAGAAGGTGGTTTAATCCTAAAAGTTATATCAGTTATCTACCTAGAAATTTATCAGATCTTTTTATAGGTGTAGAAGCTTCTCGATTAGTCGCGAGAGGAGAGTTACCAAAGGATCTTGATGGCTCTCTTGGTAAAGCAATGAGGTTGATTGAGAGAAACCCTATTGCACAAAAGCAGATTCTTGACTTTGCCGGTACGTGGGTTGAAAGTGATACCTTTTTGCCGCCTAACGGTATAACCAAAACTGCCTTTATGGGTCCAATTTCGCATGCTGTTAGTCTTCTCGAAGAGGCAAGAAGCGAATCATAAGAAGAGTTAGAAGAGATTAAACTTTCTTTCTTCGTTCTTGGGTCTTTTCGATATTGCACGAGTTGTCTTTCTGTAGACAAACTCAAGACAGCCTGTCATTACAGCAAGGCCGAAAATACTATCTGCGTATATTTTCTTGGCTGTTCCAGTCCCCCTGCCGGATATCAGATCCTGATCAGCACTTTCTCCAATCTCAGATGCATGACCTATCATTTCTTCTGCTAAGAAAGTTTTTCTTGAACCTGGTTTTCTGACTTCGATTTGTTCAACGCTCATTTCTTCTGATTATAGTCTTCGCCCACATGGCTGTCAAAACATCTGGCGTTGCGTGGTAAAATGTTTGCATGACAACTTCTAAGAAGAGTCCATACTCCTTGGCCATTGTTTATCTTCTTTTGGCAGTGCTTTTGTATTTTCTGGATTCGCGGGGAACTTTGGGATCTGTACACAGTGCTACCCAGGCATTAACCACTCCTGTTCGAAGTTTTCTTTTTAACACAAAACAAAATATTCTTTCCCCACTTTCTGTGTTTTCTGATTCTAGCAAGCAAGAACAAAGGGTAAAAGAGCTTGAAGAAAAGAATGCCTCGCTTTCTGCGCAACTGGCAAAGTTGACTGGACTTCAAGAGGAAAACGAAAAGATGCGACGCCTTTTGGGCACTGATCTTCCACCTTCTTGGCAGTTTGCGACGGCTCGCGTGGTGACGGTTACAGCGGATACACTCGTTCTCACAAGCGATCACGCTCCTCAAGATGATACTTCTGTGATTACCACCAAAGAATCTGGAATTTTTGTAGGTAGAGTTCAGGAGGTTAAGGGAAAAGAAGTTCAGATATTGTTGCCAAGTCATTCTTCATCAAAAATCCCGGTTATTGTGCGAGATTCTGAAAGTGGTTTGCGTCAAGCTTCTGGAATTGGTGTTGGTCGAGGAGGAAGGGCGGTCTTAGAGCAAGTATTGACTAGCGAGCAAATTAAAGAAGGAGATTTGATTTTAACTTCCGGAGAAGGAGGAGTGCCGGAAGAACTTCTTCTTGGCTACGTCGCGGAAGTTTCTAGGGTAGAGGGTGCCGCTTGGCAACAAGCAGAAATAAAAAGCGCAGTTGACTTAGATGACCTAGATTTTGTATTTTTTGTTACTAAGTTTTAGCTAATGTCGGCAAATTTATTTTTGTTACTATCTTTGATCTTCTCCCTTTTACAAGGCTCTTTTTTGCCTCCTGTTTTAGTAGAAGGAGCGATTGTTCTTCTGGTAGTTCTAGCCGCCCCTCCTCGTCAAGCGTTTCTTGCACTTTTTGCAGGCGGTATAATCTTTGATCTTGTTCAATCCCAAACCTTAGGTTTGACGTCTCTTGTTTTCTTATTGAGTGGAGTTGCTATTCTTGCTATGCGGGATCAACTGCCACTCCAAAAGCCTATTGTTGCAGGGGTCGTTGCGGCTCTTGTTACACTTGTGCGGGCAAAGGTTGTTTTTGCAAGCTTTCTTTTTGCACCCTCCGTTGTTGTAGGACTTTTGACCATCCTGATATTCCTGTTTGTTTGGCAGCCGCTATCCAGTAGTAGGATTAGACTTCAATAATGAGAAAATATCAGAAACTTGGACCTGTTTTTGGGGAGAGGATTACAAGGGGAGGAGTTTTTAGGAAACATCAAAGTTCTAAATATTCTCCGCGCTGGGTAATACTTGCAGGAGTTCTTGTAGTCTCGATCTTGATCGGGATTGCCCGACTGGTCGATTTGCAAATTATTCGAGGATCGTACTTCAAAGCTTTGGCTGAAGGAAATCGCGTTCGGCACATCCCAATTAAGGCCCCAAGGGGGGAAATATTGGATACGGCAGGCCATGCCCTTGCCCGTAATATCCCCGTTTATAAGCTAGCTACTTTTTCGGAAGGCGGAGTGGTTGTAGAAACCGAAGGTATATCTCGCGAAGAGGCTTTACTTATCCAAGCCTCAGATCCTGAAAGATCTGGGAGAATTTTGGTAGACATTGGGAGAGAATATCCACTTGGGGTAGCAGCTGCCCATGTTGTCGGTTATGTTAATGAAGCAGCTCCGGAAGAAGTTGGGGAGTCACCTAATTGTGACTTAAGGTCTAGAACGCCGTATGCACTTGGCGATCTTGTTGGGCGAATAGGTATTGAGGCTCAATATGAATGTATTTTGCGAGGAGTAAATGGCGAAGAATTAATTGAAGTTGACTCGCAAGGACGTTTGATCAGGCGATTAGGTCGACGCGAGCCGATCTCAGGAACCAGTATTACGCTCTCTATATATAGTAGTCTCCAAGAAGCCTCATATCAGGCACTAATTGATGCACCGAATGAAGAGGGGACCAGACCGGCGCGCGAGGATGGAATAACCGTGCGCGGGGCTGTTGTTGCACAAGACCCCCGAACTGGCGAGGTTCTATCACTTGTATCTGTTCCGTCGTTTGACCCTGCGCGCTTGGGGGAAAAATACGAGGAATATAAAAGGGATGAAAATTTGCCATTTTTCAACCGTGCTATTGGGGGGGCGTATGCCCCGGGGTCAACTTTTAAGATTGCTGTCGCAGCAGCCAGCCTTGAGGAGGAAAAAATTAATGAGGACTATGAGTATGAGGATAAAGGTATTATCACTGTCAACGATTTTTCGTACAGAAATTGGTATTTTACTCAATACGGCCGAACAGAGGGATTCATAAAAATTGTTCGAGCAATAACGCGTTCAACCGATACGTTTTTCTATAAAGTTGGGGAACTTGTCGGGGTTGACAGCTTGGGTGATTGGGCAGGAAAATTTGGGTTAGGGAAGCTGGCTGGAATTGATCTTCCCGGGGAAAAAGCAGGACTAGTGCCCACTCCTGAGTGGAAACAAGAAGTAAAAGGTGATCGGTGGTATCTGGGGAACACTTACCATTTGAGTATTGGACAGGGAGATATATTGACCACACCGCTGCAGGTAAACATGATGGCTGGCGTTATAGCCGCTGGTGGTAAATTATGTGTTCCTAATGTGTTGAAGGATGATGCGTCACAAGATGATAAATGCGAAGAAGTAGGAGTAAAGGATGAAACGATTAAGCTGATTACAGAAGGGATGGTTGGGGCGTGTAGCTTGGGAGGGACGGCATATCCGTTATTTACATTCGAACCTAAGGTAGCGTGTAAAACAGGGACTGCAGAGTTTGGAGGTAGTGACAAAACACATGCCTGGCTAACTGCGTTTGCACCCGCCTTCGCCGAGGCTTCGGCGGGCAAGCCAGAGATTGCAGTAACTGCTTTGGTTGAGGGAGGCGGGGAAGGATCCCGAGTTGCTGCACCAGTAGTGAAAAAAGTTCTAGAGGAGTGGTTTAGTAAGTAGTATATACTATTATAATTTGATGCATTCTCCGCTTGCATCGGGATAATTTCCGTCAAGTTGGCATTTATAGCCTTTTGGGCACTGGTATTCAGGAAGATTTGCAGCTATTCCTCCACAAAACTTCCTTTCTACACCATCTGTATCGTCTGGTGGGTCCATCTTTTTAATCTGGATTTTCTTATACAAAGTTTGCGCAATCGATGGGTTCCAGCCTAGGGTTAGTTCTCTTGGGCACGGCGGGCACTGATTAGGATATACCATCGGGCAAGCACAAGTTGTTTGTTCGTAACGAAAGGGAATTGGTGCAAAAAATGCGGCAAGTATTAGTGTGGTAACCAGAATAGGGATTAGAGTCAAACCCTTTTGCATAGATCTACATTATATCACTCTTAGAGGTGGTACCAGTTAAGAATTCACGGCGAGTGAAAACTAGTGTTTTAGGATTTTCAACCACATGGCATGATAGCCTTTTTGAGGCTGAAAATCAACCTATAGCATAGCATGAAACCTGTGTGCAATGTGGCTTTACACCGTGAATATGCTATCGTATTTGTATGACAGAACGCGAATCATGGATTGCATTTAGTGCGTTTCCACAGATAGGACCTGCACGTTTCACGCTGATTAAGAAATATTTTGGTAATGCAAAAAAAGCATGGAAAGCACCGATAGGGGAATATATAAAAATAGGGTTTAGCAAAAAGTTAGCAGACAGTTTTGAGAAGTTCAGAAAAGAAAAATTCGACATCGGGTCGTATTTAGTCCAGTTAGACAAACTTGGTATACAGGTCTTAAGGTATGATGATACTGATTACCCAGAAAGGCTAAAAAAGATTGATGATTCGCCATATATCTTATACGTCAGGAAATCTCTAAAAAGTATCAGAAGTATTAAAAATACCATAGATATCAAAGGCCTGTCTGACGTATCCGTGGCAGTGGTTGGGACGAGAAAGATGACATCATATGGACGCGAAGTTACAGAAAGATTGGTAACAGAGTTAGTAAACGCAGGGGTTACGATCATTAGTGGGCTTGCATTGGGAATTGATAGTGTTGCACATAGAACTGCGATAGATACGGGAGGGCGAACAATCGCAGTTTTAGGTGGTGGATTGGACGAAATTTACCCTCCGTCTAATCGACAGCTAGCAGCCGAGATACTTGGAAAAGATCGAGGACTTCTGTTATCCGAATATCCATTATTTTATCCATCTATGCCCCAAAACTTCCCTGTCAGAAACCGTATAGTTTCCGGTCTTTCGCAAGGTATTGTAGTTGTTGAGGGCATGAAGAAATCGGGTACTCTTTTGACTGCATCGAGTGCTGCCTCCCAAGGAAGAGAGGTATTTGCGGTTCCTGGACCTATTACATCCCCTACATCACAAGCGCCGAATTTTTTGATTAGACAGGGTGCTAAGCTTGTTGAGAGTGCAGAGGATATTCTTGAGGAATTGAAAATCGAATCTAGAGTTGTGAAGATGGAAGCTAGAAAGGTAATTCCTGAGACGAAAGAAGAGAAGAAACTCTTGAAGGTTTTGGAGACAGAAGGGTTAGATATTGATACTATTGTTAGAATGAGTGGTTTGCAAGCAGGAGTTGTGCTGGGTACACTGACGCAAATGGAGCTTAAAGGCTTAGTGCGGAACATGGGAGGTATATATCGCACTAATAGCGAATAGAGCAAATTAAAGCTAATGAGCACGAATAAAAGCATGGAACGAATAATATACCCTCGATTATCGTATAAAGTGGTTGGGGTTTTGTTCGATGTGCACCGCAAGCTTGGGAACAGGTTGCAAGAGAAATATTACCAGCGAGCTATTGCTTTGGGATTCAAGAAGGCAAATATTCCATTTAAAGAACAGGCGTTAGTCCAACTGGAGTACGAGAGCGAGCCCATTGGGCGATATTTTGTTGACTTTGTAATTAGTAATAAGATAGCCTTGGATATTAAAGCTGTACCCAAGACTAGCAAGCATGATTACGATCAAATGCTTGCTTATTTGCATGTTTTAAAGTTAAAGTTAGGTGTCATTGCAAATTTTAGAGCGCAGAATCTGACTTTTAAAAGATTGGTCAATTCCAGAATTTGAATTTGTACTATTTGCTTAAATTCGTTAAAATTTGCTGTTATTTGCTGGTAAATTCATTTTATGAATCTTATTATTGTTGAATCGCCGACTAAGGCCAAAACTCTGTCCCGATTTTTAGGTAAGGAATACACGGTTGACTCCACAATGGGTCATATCCAGGATTTGCCCAAAAGTAAGCTTGGAATTGATGTGGAGAAGAATTTTGCCCCTGATTACATTCTGACTCCAGGCAAGGAGGAGGTTGTTGAGCGTCTCAAGAAGGAAGCAAAGGACGCAAAGAGAGTATATCTTGCAACTGATCCTGACCGAGAGGGGGAAGCAATTGCGTATCATACATTTGACAGTCTCGCAGGCGGTAACGCAAGCCAACCTTCAAAAGGAACTGCTTCCAAGTTCCAGAGGATTGTTTTTCATGAGATTACGGAAGAAGCGGTCAAGGAGGCATTAGGACATCCAAGGGTTATAGACAATAAGCTTGTTGACGCTCAAGTCGCCCGCAGAGTTCTAGATAGGCTTGTTGGGTACAAACTCTCGCCTCTTATTTGGAAAAAGGTTAGGCGTGGGTTATCGGCTGGGCGTGTTCAGAGTGTTGCGGTTCGACTTGTTGTGGAAAGGGATCGGGATATCGCAAAGTTTAAGGCAGACGAGTATTGGGAGATCTTTGCAGATGTCAAAGCTAAGAAAACTAAGGGTTTTACTGTCGAATTGGTCAAAATAGCGGGTAAAAAGGCAGAAGTTAAGGATGGGAAGACAGCAAAAAAGGTAGTTTCAGACCTGAATAAGGCTAAATACATAGTTTTATCAGTCGATAAAAAAGAAGTAAAAAGAAATCCATACCCTCCTTTTACTACCTCAACCATGACTCAGTCTGCGAGTAGTCTTTATAGTTGGTCGGCAAAGAGAACGATGTCTGTTGCTCAAAAGCTTTATGAGAAAGGATTAATAACTTATCACAGAACAGATTCTGTGCATCTTGCTACACAAGCGGTTGATATGGCACGACACTTTATTCAAACAAAGTATTCTGAAAAATTCCTCCCAGAAGCACCAAGAGTATATAAAGTAAAGAGCAAATCAGCACAGGAAGCGCATGAGGCAATTCGACCAACTAAAGCGGACCGGATTCCTGGTGAATTTAAAACAGTTGGCAAATTTAAAGAGGATGCATCCAAACTCTATGCTCTTATTTGGAAACGTTTCGTAGCTTGCCAGATGGCTACGTCTATATATGACCAGACGACTATCAATGTCGAAGCCTCCAAATACCTGCTTCGTGCGTCGGGCAGAATTATGAAGTTTGAGGGATGGCAAGCTGTGAACAGGGAGATAAAAAGTGCGAAAACTCAAGCTGTAGACGGGGAGCAAAAGCTACCTGAAGTTAAAGAAAAAGATTCGCTTCAATTAATTAAAGTAGATCCGCAGCAGAAGTTTACTGAGCCGCCACCGAAGTATAACGAGGCATCATTGATTAAGACTCTAGAGCAGCTTGAGATTGGAAGACCTTCAACTTATGCTCCTATTATTTCAACAATCCAAGCCAGACAGTATGTTGAGAAAACAGAAGGAAAACTTAATTCGACTACTATTGGAGTTGCCGTATCTGACTTTTTAGTAAAGCATTTTCCAGACGTTTTTGATTACCAGTTCACAGCCTTAATGGAGGGTGACTTGGACAAAATTGCCGCAGGTAGCAAAAAATGGGCGCCGATAATTGGTCAATTTTGGAAACCATTCTCGTCAAAGCTAAAAGGTGTAGAAGAAAAGGCTAAAAGGGTAAAAATAGAAGTCGAAAAAACTGGTGATAAATGCCCAGATTGCAAAAAGGGTGACCAGGTTATACGTGTGGGACGATTTGGCAAATTTCTATCCTGCTCACGTTTTCCAGATTGTAGTTGGAAAGCCAACTATGTTGAGACTATAGAGATGAAGTGCCTGGGATGTAAAAAAGGAGAAGTGGTTGTGAAAAAGACAAAAACAGGCAGGCGTTTCTTTGGCTGTTCACGGTATCCTGATTGTGATTGGGCGTCCTGGAAAAACCCCAAACAAGAAGAGAAGAAAGAGTAGATTTTCCCCATTGACCCCATACAATCTTACTTCTCGCCTTTTCAATTCTGTTCGAATACGGCTCGAAGAGCGATTTGACGGGGTCGGTGACCCTAAAGCGGGGCTTGACACGTCTTCTGTAACTTTGTTACAAAGTAACTTACTTCTGCCCGAGGGTTTCTTGCCCCTTTGTTAAATTGAGTCATGAACACAGCTGAGAGTAGACCATCTAGATCACCAGATTCTGATCCGTATCCACCTTCTGAAGTTATGAAGGAGCTGTTGTACACCCATTATGCAAGAGATGGGATTCTTGCTTATCTGGCTAAATTTGACCAGGATGTTGATTGGATTCTCACTTTCCCAGACGAGAAGCGAGGAAGCTTGGTAGATATAGGAATCCTTCGTCATCTTGTTGCAGGCAATATAGATATAAAGCCTTTTCGCCCAGACCAGTTGACAAATAATGGGTATGATGTTCGCCTGGGCGAGCATCACCTCTTTCATGATGGAGATTATGGAGACAAGTCACTCAGGTTTATGAGGTCACCGATTTATAATCCAAATGAACCCAGGAGCGTTCGTACAGCATGGGGTGAACCAAAGAGAGCAGCTAGTCTGAAAAGTCATGCAGAGCGTATAGACGGCGCGTTCGGGATAGATAAATTGGACCTCAAGGGTATTGAGCAAGAGGATCTTATCATACTTCTTGAGCCAGGAATAACAATGTTAGGTCATACTGAAGAGTTTATTGGAGGAAGAAGGGTAGTAACAACTCGGATTTCTGGAAATTCTACCACAGGGCGCCACATGCTTGAGATTTGCAGCGATGCTAATTTAGGAGCTGTTGGATTTCGTAGCCGCTGGACTCTAGAGATTACAAATAAGTCGCTTTTGAGCATGACCCCTCTAGTGGTAGGTCAGGTAGTTGCAACCATTACATTTGAAGAGGTTGAAATGCCGGCTCAGTCATATGATGGTAGATATCAAGAAGGAAGGACGATTGAGGAAATCGAAGAGGCTTGGGTGCCAGAGATGATGATTCCCAAACCACCCAGGATTATACGGGGGTGAGAAATATGAACAAAGAAGCACAACCCATACTTAAATTCCAATTGTCCGCAGGGGTTAGCCTTCCTGAATATGCTAACCAAGGTGACGCAGGGTTTGATCTTCGTTCTCAGGAGAGAGTGAGTCTTGCTCCAGGTGAACAGCACATCTTCAAGCTAGGTCTCAGGTCAGAGATACCTCCGGATTGGGCTGTCTTGCTCCGCGACCGTAGCAGTCTTGCTGCGAAACACGGACTCCACGTTCACGCTGGGGTAATAGATAGCGGTTTTCGAGGGGAATGGGGTGTTGTTTTATTCAATCATGGGAAGGAGTCGGTTACTATTGATGAGGGAGAAAGGATTGCTCAGGGAATCTTGCAGCCTGCACCTCAGGCCAAAATTGTAGAAGTTCAAGAGTTGTCAAACACTGAACGTGGCAGCGGAGGTTTTGGAAGCACAGGAAGAAAGTAATTTATGACTGAGAGGGGTAAATTTATTGTTCTTTATGGGGCAAACAATCTTGGCAAATCAACCCAGGTTGAGCTGCTTGTTAAACCCTTAAGAGGTTTGCTGCCTTCTGTTGAAAGTCTCAAATATCCTGTATACCGTCTTGGGCCCACAGGTCCTATTTTAAATGCGGCACTTCGGGAGGGTTTGGTGATCTCAGATCTAGAGTTGCAGCGCCAGTTTGCGAAAAATAGACGTGATTATGAACCTAGATTAAAAGTGATGTTGGAGAATGGAACCTGGGTAATAGGAGAAGACTATACAGGGACTGGTATTGCTTGGGGGATGACACATGGGATTTCTCGAGACGTTATGGAGAAGATGAACAAGGAATTGTTAAGGGAGGATTTAGCCATTCTTCTTGACGGTGAGCGGTTTACCCGTGGTATTGAGCGAGGACACAGACACGAGGAGTCATATGTAGATTGGGCTTTAAGTAGAAAGATACATCTAGAGTTATCTGAAAGATATGGCTGGAAAGTGGTTGATGCGCTTGGTTCACCGGAGCAGGTACATAGAAGAGTGGTGGATATTATAAAACAAGAACTCAGTGTTGCCCAGCGGAAGGAGGAGAAATGAGTACAGAAAATAATTGGGTGGAGGACCAAAAACACTATGCAGACAAAGGTGGTCACCGAAGAAGAGGTTTTAATTTGACTGAAACCAGAAAAGCATTTCCTGGTTCTGGCTGGCAGCACGAAAAGCGTACTAAGTTGCCTGCCAAAGAGCAGTTGGTGCTATTAAAATTAAGAATGCTGAGGGATTCAAACGACGGAAGATAGTAAAATGGGGTATAATAGGATCGAAACCTGCAAGGCAGAAAATAATGGACAAAAGAATTACTCAGTTATTAGCCCAAGAGGAAAAACGTCAAAGGGAGACAATTAACCTCATTCCAAGTGAGAATTATGCTTCAAAACAGGTTCGAAACCTCGTCGGGAGCATTTTTGCAAACAAGTACTCCGAGGGCTATCCGGGCCGGCGATATTACCAAGGGAACACAATAGTTGATCAAGTGGAAAACTTGGCCGTAGAGCGGGCAAAGAAGCTTTTTGGGGTTCCTCATGCGAATGTACAACCATACTCTGGTTCCCCTGCTAATTCTGCAGTGCTCTTTGTCTTGTGTGATACAGAAAGTACCATTATGGGTATGGAGTTAGCTTCCGGGGGACACCTCACGCATGGCCATCCAGGTATAACTTTCTCAGGAAAATACTTTAATTCGGTTCAATTTGGTACAGACAAGTCGGGTTTGATAGATTATGATGCAGTTGGTCGATTGGCGAAGAAGGTAAAACCCAAGGTAATGATTATCGGCACAACAGCATATCCGCTAATTTTGGACTGGCAGAAGTTTGCTCAAATTGCCAATTCTGTAGGTGCATACTTGGTTGCTGACATTGCACACGTTGCAGGGCTTGTGGTTAGCGGAGTTTATCCAAATCCGGTACCTTACGCACACATAATAACTACGACAACACACAAAAGCTTGCGAGGGCCAAGAGGTGCGATTGTTATGGTAACAGACAAAGGGATCGCGAAAGATCCAGATTTACCTACCAAAATCGACAGAGCGGTGTTCCCAGGTTTACAAGGAGGACCGCACGATAACACCACAGCTGGTATTGCTCAGGCACTTTATGAGGCTAGCCAAGCAAGCTTTCGAAAGTACGCGAAAAAAATAGTTGAGAATGCAAAGGTTCTGGCAAAAACGCTTCAGAATGGCTCTGTTGAGCTTGTTGGAGGTGGAACCGACTCACATCTTATCTTGGTAGACTTGAGCCCGCAGGGACTATCTGGGAATGTTGTTTCTGAGGCTATGGAGGCTGCTGGCATTGTTTCCAATCGCAATAGCGTACCCGGAGACACGTCGCCCTTTTATCCATCCGGGATCCGTTTGGGCACGCCTGCTGTAACTACTCGAGGCATGGGGGTTGCCGAGATGAAACAGATAGGAGAGTGGATTTTGAGCGTGATTAGGCACGTAGGGGGTGAAAAATTATCCAATGATCCCAAAGAGCGCACAAAGTTCTTAAAAGATTATAGAGAGCGTATTACCAAAGATAAATTTCTGAAGAAGATTTCTCAAGACGTTAAAAATCTTTGTAAAAAATTCCCATTATTATGACGGCATATGTTTTTGACGGAAAAAAGTTTGCAAAAGATAAAGAAAAACTTTTATCGAATAAAGTAAGACAATTAAAGTCTTCGGGTATTACTCCAACAGTTGCAGCAATTCTAGTGGGGAATGACACATCTTCCAAGATTTATATTGGTCTTAAGAAAAAGGCAGCAGAAAGAGTCGGCGTTGAACTTCATTTAATTAAATTTACGCGTACTACTCAGGGGAAGCTGGTGCATTTAATTAAAGAGTTGAACCAAGATAGGCAAATCCATGGCATGATGGTGCAATTACCTTTGCCTGGACAGCTAAATAATCGAGCTACCAGGGAAAAGATATTGAATACAATTGCTTCTGAGAAGGATGTAGATGGGCTTAGGAGTAAAGCTAGCTTTTTACCAGCCACTGTCAAGGCTATACTTTATTCTATTAAAGAGGCACAAAAGGTCAAATCTCTACCTAAGGATATGGGGGGTGTTGCTGCTTGCGTTGTAGGTGCTTCTGGTATGGTTGGGAAACCTTTAGCGGGGGGTTTGAGGAAGATGGGAGTGGAGGTTGTGAAAACTGATGTGAAAACTAAGAATTTAAAGGAGGAAACCTTGAAGGCTGATCTTTTAATAAGCGCTACCGGTGTACCTAACCTTATTGAGAGTGATGTGGTAAGGTCAGGAGCTGTAGTAATTGATGTAGGCGCGCCCAAGGGTGATGTTGATTTCCCTGAAGTGAGCAAGGTGGCATCGTTTATTACACCTGTGCCTGGAGGGATAGGACCAGTAACCGTTATTTCTCTTATGGAAAACGTAATTGAGGCTGCGGAAAAGTTTGATACTTGACACAGAGCATAGTAGTTATTAAAGTGTTCGAAATACTCCTCTATGAGCGTAGTTGAAAAGAAATCAAAAGACAGGAGTGGCCCCGAACCTCTTCAGCCGTTTGAGCGATCCTCTGATCCAAAAATAATAAGCCGGGACTATGTGCATAGCGAAGGGTTTTTGTGTACGGTAGAGCTTCCGCACAACAATGATGGTGTTGATCCTAGCTCAGGTTGTACAGGAAGTGTTACTTTAATATTGCATCAGGGATCCAGGGGTAGTGCAACAGGGCGGTGCGATAAATGCAATAAAGAAGTTGGTACGAACACGGGCAAGATACAGTCAGGGTTGGGGATTTTGTAGAGAACCTTAATGGTCAATTCTCCAGAGTTCAGGGAAAAAGAGCAATCCGAAAAAGTGCCTTTGGTGGTGATAATCGGAGGTGGATCCAGGCTTCCTCCAATCATTGAACATGCCCAACAACCCGACTCACTCGTACAGATTTCCGCTGTTTTCTCTCATAAAAAAGAGTCTCCTGGGATTAGGCTTGCCAATAAGTGTCAAATTCCTGCATTTTTTGCAAATCTACCTAGATGGAAAAGGCTTCCAAGGAGAGGTCAGGAGGTATACGATCGAGAAACATACAACAGCTGTCTTGGTGAGTTTATTTCTGAGAGATATTTTGAAAAAAATGGGGTAAAAGGTCTTGTGGTAATGGTTGGATGGGATTTAATCATGTCAGAGAAATTTTTGAAGCACTTTCAGGCAGAAGATGGACATTTCAGGGCTATAAATCTACATCCTGCTCTGCTACCAGATGATCTAGAAAATAAAGAAGTAACTCTTTCAAACGGAGAAAAAATTCCTGTGCTTCGAGGTATGCATTCTAATCAAGCGTTTAAAGAGACACTTAAGAGAAGTTTGAAGTGGTCGGGGGCAACAGTGCACTTTGTGACGCCCGAGGTGGATGCCGGACCGGTAGTTTTGCGCGGAGAAGTGCCGGTTCTTGCAGGAGATACAGTAGAAAGCCTAGCCGCCAGGGTGCATGAAAAAGAGGATGTGATTTTACCGAAAGCAATAGATATGATATTACGAGGACTAATATAAGTGGATACTGTCTAACAATATATTGCAACTTTGGGTAGAACTTGGTAAAATATTCACTA
>NZCP01000041.1 GCA_002686465.1 Candidatus Woesebacteria bacterium
CAACAGCATTTCTTGGATTACTGGCTCTTAATTTGAACGCGAGAGCAAAGTTCTATACAATAATCGGTATAGTACTCCTCGTGGGAGGGTTTCTTGTATGGTTAAGCTCTTTATTGCGATCGTTAAAACGGCAAGGCTGAGACAGTGGATAAAAAACATTGCTTTTTTTGCTGCCCTGCTATTTACCGGGAACCTTTTCAACCCAGAACTTCTAACACAAACTTTCCTCGGCTTCCTGACTCTATCTGTTCTGGTATCTTCTGTCTACTTTATAAACGATATCGTAGACGCACCCTTAGACAGACTTCATCCGTTTAAGAAAAAAAGGCCAATTGCAAATGGCACTTTGCCTATACCAGCTGCTGTCTTTCTTGCAATCACAATGGTAGCAGTGTCCCTGTATAGTGCCTTCCTTTTATCCCAATTTTTCTTCCTGGCGCTCTTGGCTTATCTTGCTCTGCAGCTTTTATACACATTTTGGCTTAAGGGAATTGTTGTTGGTGATATTTTGGCAATTGCGGCAGGATTTGTCTTGAGAATTTACGCAGGTGCATTTCTAATTGACGCCCACCTATCAATATGGTTTTTGCTTTGCGTCATCTCAGTTTCGCTTTTCCTGGCAGCGGGTAAACGACGAGCAGAATTTGCGATCTTGGCAGAAAGTGTTGCCTCCCAGCACCGAAAAACTCTAAGTCGTTACTCGCACCAACTTCTTGACGGATATCTCGCAATGTTTGCAACCGCCTCATGGCTGTCCTGGGCACTTTTTACTTTCTTCCAAGGAGAGGAAAGGGTTTTTTACCTCAGCCAAACCGTCTCCCCAAAACTACTTGATATCCTCCCGTTAACAATTTTGGGATCGGGAAAACTACTTATGGTTACCATACCAATCGTCATCTTTGGAATAATGCGTTACCTTTATATCGTCTATGAAGGAGCAAAAGCAGAAAGCCCAGAAAGGATCCTTATAAGCGACAAGGTTCTTTTATCGTCCGTCTTTATTTGGGGAGTGTTGGTAATTGTGATCCTCTATGGAGGATTGTATCCAAGCGCTTAATTATTCTTCGCTTTTCGTCTCATCAGAAGAGGAGTCTTCTCCAACTTTTTTGGCATATGTGGCCGAAATCCAACCTTCCTTGCCATCCTCATACTCTATTTTAAACCAGGTTCCACCCTCGTTTTCCTCTATATAAGTAAACGTTTCCCCGGGATCTACCTGTGCTGATTCTGTTGCCTGTGTTGTTGGCTCCATCCTAACCCGTAAAAATCCGGTTGGCGTGTCAAGAATCTCAACCAATGCCTTTTCCCCATCTGCCGATTTCTCCTCATCAGATATGGCGTCTCCATCATCTTTCTTTTCTTCTTCAACTTCGGCAAGCATTGCCTCAACGGTCAGTTTATACCCTGCTTCTGCCCGAGCGTTTATCTCGCGGTCGGCAAACCCTGGTCGAGAGATGACAATTTTGTGCTCACCTACAGGAAGACTACTTACTTTAATCGGAGTAAACCCTCGCACTTCGCCATCAACAACGACTTGGGCTGAGTCCGGCGAGGAGACAACAGCGAGCTGTGCTAACTTGCCAGCAACCGTCTCGAATGATAATACCTCACCAGCAGACTTTGCCTCAGTCTCCCCAAAGTCTCTCTTCACTACTGTTTTAACACCACTAGTCAAAGTAATCTTTGTTCCCCATGGCGCCAAACCACCATTGGTCGAAATAGGAACCAATCGCATAATGGTTTCTCCGGGACCTTTCACAGTATCATACGGTGTTGTCCCTACTTGTTCGCCATCGAGGAAAACCGTTGACTGAGGGGTAGTCTCTATCTGAAGTCCTGCCTGGGATGGTACAAGTCTACCCCGTAAGAAAAATCCACCAACTCCCAGAATAACTAAAACAATCCCTGCTGCCAAAATCCACTTTCTCTGCATGTTCGCCGCAAGCATATCAAAACGGCCTATAAAAAACAAGATGGGGCTGTAGCGTGATATACTCCGGCCATGCAAAGAAACGAAGGGGACAGAAAGGAAGCGGAGGGGAATGAGTGGTACCGACTAGAAGATGACATGGGAGGAACAGTTGTTTTAGAGGTCTTAACCACAGAAAGGATTGTATTTCTGGTCATGTATAACACTATAAAACCTCCCAATCAAAAAACTGTTGCCCTTTCTGGGGAAGAAAATCCAGGGATAGTTGAGAAGTTCAGGAAGATTATTCATCTTGCCGAAGGAAGGACAGATGATACCGGCCCTATGCTGGCTTTATCACAAGAAAGGCCTCAACCTGGAGAATGGAGAATTAGAGGTATGAAAATAAGGGTGGGTGGTAAGTCGGGAGAGCCCCAATTTGTGATCCAGGGCATTCAGAACGGCGCAGGAGGGCCAAGTGCACTAGATATCATAATCACAGGAAATGGGGATGCCGCACTCACAATGAGGGATCCAGAACTAGAAAGAACATCACCACTCAAACATCAGAAGCTTGAAATGCAGTTTAATCCATCTCAAGGTGGAACACACTACCCCGGCGTTGCTAAGGAATTTCGAGCCATTGCCAGACTAATTGCGGAAAACGCAATCCGCAGGTCTTCTTCTTAATATACTTCTGTCGCTTTTGAGGCTAAATTATGCTAATATCACCTTACTCGACCGGATACTCGAGTGGTTCAGAGAACTGTCTGCAAAACAGTTTACGCGGGTTCGAATCCCGCTCCGGTCTCAAGTCTTTCCCCATTTCTTGTAATATTCCTTACATTTTCGGTCTTGATTGTTATCCTTTTTTCCGACTATTGATGAATGGCGTGGTTATTTTGCCCGGATAAGGGCACTACAGCCCTCCCACGTAGTAGTTTAACAAGGCCTTCGTCCTTCGGAAATCCAGCGCCGAAAAACTTGACTTTGTGCCTAAAAAAGGGTAATATAGGCGCAGTTCTCACCACTTTGAGTGAGAATTTTTTTGTATATCCCGGCTCTATACCGGGATATTTTTTCAGAGTTGTGCCCCGCCTATTGGCGGGATTAGTCCGAAAGGACCGCCGTCATGATAAATCTAACGCTAAACATGCCTAATTATCGCCTTAATCTGGCACTAAGTGTCACAAAGAGGCGAAAAAAGGCCTTTGTCTCTCAAATTCGCAAGTACATAGAAATGCTGCGAAATATCCGTGTGGGGAGTCCAGTATCCCGTGCTGTCAGGCATGTCCTTGAGCGCGTTAATTTCAAGGCTATTCTTGGTGGAAACCTTGCCGTTATTGTACTAACCTCAGGCACATTTGTGCCTACAGTTGGTAGCAGCGGCAATATTGAGCCTGAAATAACCATAATTGAGGCTGGAGAGGCTACATTGCCAACCGAGGTTAATGTTAGGTATCCAGTTGTGGAGGTTAAGTTCAACCAGGGATTCCACTACTTTCACAAAGGAATTGATCTAGACGGTGAAACTGGGGACAAAGTTTATCCAATTGCTAAGGGTATTGTTACATCTCTCGGTTTCGAGCGTTTCACTCTAGGTAACACCATTACAGTTAAACACGACAACGGGCTTGAATCTGTTTATGCCCACCTCTCTCGTATTGACGTTCGTGAGGGTGATGAAGTTGACCCTAATAAACCTCTTGGAAAACTGGGTTCTACCGGTCGCTCTACTGGACCCCATCTTCATTTAGAGGTATATAAAGACGGAAGGGTTGTTAACCCAAGAAGTGTTCTGGGATATCGTTAATATTCCACCCCTGGAGTAAGCTTTACTGTGTGAATTTGCTTGCAATGAGGATATTCGGCTGAGCTCAGTAGAAGCCTTAGTTGAACCTGAAGGTAGAGAGGATTTGCTTCATTTTGCCTCTTTTAATGTCTCAAGGATGTTGTCCATTTCTCTAAGAACTGCTTCATTGTGGTCTTTCGGAACAGTGTAGTTTATATCGCCTACTAAGGTCGGGTTTATAAATTCGTTACCTATATCTCCACAAAAATCAAATACGGTAGTAGTATCAGGATTACTAGTCCTTGATGGATCCATTGTAAATCTTCGCAATGTTCCAACTCCAGATTCAATTTGTACATATTTTTTATCCCGGAGATCTTCAACTGGTCCTTCTGGAATTTCGCCTTCAAAAATACATCCACCGCCACCATATGCTGACTGGTATATCTTAATCATATACCCTTCCTTTATTAAAGTAAGAGTATCAGAGATATCGTCTCTTTTAACGTCTAAGTCCCATAACGTGGGATATTGAATTGAGTAAGACTTAAGAAGGTTGTTGGGTAATTGAGTACTCGTGTACATTTCCCAGTTGGCAGACTCATCTTGCATTGCTGTGGGTGATGGGGATGGTTGGGGTTGGCTTGTGGTACGGCCTAAATAATATGCGCCCCCGATTGCTGCAGCTACAAGAATAACTATTAAAATTACAATTTCAATAAATCCTCTTTGTTTCATTGCTTAATTGTCTACCTTTTTAGTTGTCATGGTTTTACAGAGCTGGGGTCAGCAATAATAATATTCTCTAAGTCTTTGATTAGAGACTCTACTTGTTGAGAACCCTCTAGAATCGCAAGATATGAATCATTAAGGAGCTCCTCGACACTTTCAGGTGTTAATACCTGTTTACCTGAGTCAAACAATTGATCATTAACAAAGTATTTGTCTTCTACCCTTCTAAGATCTGGATCATCCTTCTTAATCGCTTCTTTGTCCGCCACGATTCGTATTTTTTCTCCATTTGGTAGATTTAACTCTCTAACTCCTCTTACATAGATTGGTTTATAGTCAGAATTTGGACCTTCTGTCCAAGTACCTGTGTGTATATAAACACTCGTATTATCACTCTTTCTAATAAGTTTGCCAGTGGGTGTGATATCAGATGGACCGTGGCAGCAATGCTGAGAAGAAGAATCAGATATGGTTATAAAAGAATAATTATTTACTGGATTTACTAAAACATAACGAGAATCTTTGGCGTCACATCTGCCTTTAGTGGCTCCTGATATATTTTTTAAAGGTAGTTTATCTAAATCAATTTCTCCTGAGAAGGAAATGCTATCCTGTTCATTCATACAGAATTGCGATAAAGCTTTTTGGAAAATATTATTTGTATATGTTTTCCAATTTACAGTTTCATTGGTCCCACTCGATCCATCACTGGTCTCTGGAACTGTCACAGGATCTGGTGAAACAGAAGTAGGCTGACTTGTGCTGCGACCTAGATAATATGCTCCAGCGCCAACCGCAGCTACAAGAACAACTACTAAAATTACAATTTCTATAAACCCTCTTTGTTTCATTAATCAATTATGGAACTATTTATAAATGAAGTCAAACTTAGTAGTCGCCCATTCCAGGCATGCCTGCGGGTGCTGCTGGTCCTGCACCTGCCAAAGGATTCTCTTCAGGAATATCAGTAATCAACCCTTCTGTAGTTAATACCATCATTGCAACTGAGGCTGCGTTTTCAAATGCAGATCGGGTCACTTTTGCAGGATCTACAATTCCCGCCTGAAGCATAGAACCAAACTTACCAGTCAAAACATCGTACCCATAATCTTTGTTTTTGTTGTCTACAATTTTTCGAACAACATATCCATCGTCTTCCCCAGCATTTTTGACAATCCAACGAAGTGGTTGCTCTAGCGCGCTCTTAAGTATATCTAAACCAACTTTTTCATCCTCATTTGCAGATTCGACTGAATCGAGCGCTCGTCGTGCGTGCAATAGCGCAACTCCACCTCCAGGAACAATTCCTTCTTCAACTGCTGCTTTTGTTGCCTCAACCGCGTCCTTCACACGTTCTTTTTTCTCGTTTAATTCCACTTCCGTGGCAGCCCCCACATTAATTTGTGCGACTCCTCCTGCAAGCTTGGCTAACCTCTCTTGAAACTTTTCTCGGTCAAACTCAGAATCGTTTTCCTCAATCTCGCGTCTGATTTGTGCAATCCGGGCATTGATTTTTGTCTTGTTTCCCCCACCGCCAATTATCCTTGTGTTTTCTTTGTCTGTCCAAACTTTATCAGCACTTCCCAAATCCTCAAGAGTCACTGACTCAAAGGTGCGCCCTGTGTCTTCAGAAATAACTGTTCCACCAGTAAGAATTGCGATATCTTCTAGCATCTCACTCCGTCTGTCTCCAAATCCTGGAGCTTTAATTGCCAAAATGTTGAAAGTCCCTCGAAGTTTGTTAACGACCAGTGTTGCTAGGGCTTCGCCTTCTATATCGTCTGCAATAATAACTATGTTTTTCGTGGTTTTAACAGTGTTTTCCAAGAAAGGAAGTAGATCGGCAATTGCAGAGATTTTCTTGTCTGTAATTAAAAGTTGTGCACCGTCCATTTCTGCTTCCATCCTCTCGGGGTTGGTAACAAAATAAGGTGATGCATATCCTTTATCAAACTCCATACCCTCTTTATACTCAATCTCAATTGTAAGCCCTTTTCCTTCCTCAACTGTTACAACTCCGTCTCGTCCCACCCTTTCTAGCGCCTCAGCAATCATATTCCCAATCTCGGGATCAGCTGCAGATATGGTTGCGACTTGAGCTATTTCTTCTTTACCTTTAATGGGTTTAGCTGCCTTTTGAATGTTTGCAACAACCGCTTTTACTCCTTTTTCGATACCGCGCTTTAGAATCATTGGATTCGCTCCTGCGGTTATAGCTTTCATTCCCTGTTGGGAGATTACTTGTGCTAATAAGGTTGCAGTTGTAGTTCCATCACCTGCAACGTCATTTGTTTTTGAAGATGCCTCTTTTACAAGCTGAGCGCCCATATTCTCAAATGGTTCTTCGAGATCTACTTCTTTTGCAATAGATACCCCGTCGTGAACAACATTTGGAGCACCCCATTTGCGGTCTAGTGCTATATTCCTACCTTTTGGACCTAGGGTCGTAACAACTGCTTTTGCGACAATATCAATACCGCGAAGTAAGGATTGTCTTGCTTCATCTGAAAATTGTATTTGTTTTGCCATGGTTCGACTCGTTTCACTCGCTCACCACAAGTCCTTCGACCCTGAGCTTGTCGAAGGGTTTAACCTTGGATAGCTAGTATGTCTTCGAATTTAACAAACATATATTCTTTACCTTCAACCTTAATCTCGTTTCCTCCCCATTTTTTGTA
>NZCP01000042.1 GCA_002686465.1 Candidatus Woesebacteria bacterium
GAAAATTACAATCTATTATTCGTACCGGTGAATATTACAAAGTCACTCACTCAGATACTCCAGATCTAATACGGGTTGACGTAGTTGCACTTGAGGTAGATAGGGGTAGAGTATCTAAAGTTCGGCTGATTAAGAATGTGACTCAGTAGCTATTCGGTTTAACTGGTTAGTAAGATCATCCACTTTATGAAGAAGCATAGATATCTCAAGAAAAATTGTTCTTTTCACTCTGATCTCTTGGCTATCCCATCCGCCTAGGTAATAGACATGCTGCGATGGTTTGTCACCTAGACTGAATTGCACATTATATTTATCAAGGATTGCGATTTCGGTTTCGTGTCCACTTAGTGGCCTACCATATGCCCAAGGGAGGTCAGGGGTTGCTTTAAAGAATGCGATGGCATCTGTATATATTTCTGGGTGACGTTGTTTGGTGCGCTCAAGAACTGCTTTTAAAGCGGTAGATAGAATCCCTGCAATCCATTCGTCACCGCGCTCTGGTTCTGATGAATCCCTTTCGCCTGACACGAAGCGATTATAGGATGATACACAAACTCTGTCAAGAAATTTGCTTTTCGCCAAAATGCAAAGATTTTAGGTTGAGTGTATAATTAGAGCCATGCTCATAATAGGAATCGACCCCGGAACTGCGACAACGGGTTACGGGTTAGTAAAGGTCCAGAAAAATGGTGGGTCGCGGCTTTTAGCCTCTGGGCTTATTGAAACTAAAAATAATGGCAATCACCCAAAACGTTTGAATGAAATCTACAAAAGTACTATATCTCTTCTTAAATTACATTCGCCCGACATATTTGCAATAGAGAAAATATTTTTCTTTTCTAATGCTAAGACGGTCATTTCAGTTGGTCAAGCCCAGGGTGTTTTGATGCTGGCAGCAGCGCGCTCACGGGTTCCTGTTACTGAGTATGCGCCAGGACAGATTAAAAAGGTGGTTGGGGGGAATGGTAGAGCTGATAAAGAGGAAATGAAAAAGGCCGTAAGGCGCGAGTTCGGTATACGTCCCAAAAAAGGAAAAAAGACACATTTTGATAACGAAGCAGATGCTATTGCGGTTGCTCTGTGCCATATAAAACTGTTGCCACAAAAAATGACAAACGGTGGCCCTCCTTCGCACAAGGCTTCGGAGGGTAAAAAGGAGGTGAAGAAGAATGGCAGATAGTAAAGTAGGAAAAGTGACTCACTATTACGACAAGATAAAAGTTGCAGTTGTAGAGCTAGACGGCAATCTTACGAAAGGGGACAAAATAAGGTTTGTTCGAGGAGGAGAGGATCTTTTTGAGCAGGAAGTTGGCTCGATGCAGATAGAGCATGATAAAGTGGAGTCGGCAAAAAAAGGACAAATCATTGGTCTGGAGGTCGATCAAGAGGCAAAAGATGGTGCTGAAGTTTTTAAAATTTCCTAAAGTATCAAAGGTACGAAGGGTACGAAACGTATCAAAGGCAAAAAGAAAGGGGTTGGAGTGGGTATCGGACAGAAGTGTTGAGTCCCGCATTACAAAATTGATTCGTGATTGCGATTTAGAACATGTTAAAAAAACGAGAGTTTTTGTTTACAGAAGTACAGGTGCAAAAACTCGAGCTTACGCCAGAATTTGGGGATTAGGACGGATTTGGCAACAGGCCCTCAAGATTACTCCTGCTTATGTTATCGAAGTAATTTCCGAGAAGTTTGACAAATTGTCACGCGAACAGCAAGATATGGTTCTTATTCATGAGCTTTTACATATTCCAAAGACGTTTTCAGGTGCTCTTCTTCCCCATCGAAAGAGTGGGGGAGTGAACGACAGATGGGTTCATGAAGTTTACGCAAAATCAAAAAAGTGAAATGCAATCATATATTTTCCATGGAGAAAACCAACCAGCGTCAAGAGCTAGACTTTCTGAGGTAATTGCCGATGCGCGAGGAAGAGGTTTGGAAGTTATTCAAGTTGATGGTGCAAATCTTAAAACGGAAGAGTTACTTACCCAAGGTAGGTCACAAACTTTGCTGGGTACCGGACAGTTATTAGTTGTAGAAAACTTTTTTCGAAACAATAGAACAGCCGCCGATACAGCAAGTGCGGTTGTAAAAAACGATGATATATCTTTTGTTTTTTGGGAGGGAAAGAAACTCACACCAGCTACAGTAAAAAAGTTGCACAGTAGTTTTACGATTCAGGAATTTAAAATTCCAGTTGCTATTTTTAAATTCTTGGATTCTCTTTCACCTGGGAATGCAAGAACCACGTTAGGTTTTTTGCAACAGGCGACAGGGCGAGACTCTTCGGAGTTCTTGCTGATTATGATGGCGCGACAGGTGAGGCTTTTGTTTTGGGCGAAGATCGAACCGGACACACTAAAGGTTGCTCCTTGGCAAAAGGGTAATTTGGTGCACCAATCCGAAAAGTTTACAAAAAGTCAGCTTATCACGCTTCATAAAAAGCTTTTAGAGATCGATAGAGAGAATAAGTATTCCAGATTACCTGAAAATCTAACCGCCTCGCTTGAACTTCTTACCGCTTCGCTTTAGAATGGAAGTGTGAAAGCATTATCTTCGCTTACAGCGTCTGACATACAAAATATAAAATTACTTTCCTTTGACGCCGATGGTGTAACAGTTGAACAAGGGACCAAAGTTCTTGAAAGGGATGGAGTCTTAACAGTAACAACGAAACAAATCACTAAAGAGTTGCTTGCTAAAATAAACAGACTAAAAAAGCACTTCCACATTAACTTTTCCTCAGGGAGAAGTCTTCTTTATCTAAATAAGATGTTCGGTCCTGCTCTTTGGGACAAAGCTAGTATTCAGGGAGAGAACGGACTTTTTACATTAATCGACGGGAAGGTTGTTCAGGCAGATCGCATCACCCTAGAAGAGCTTGAAAAGACTGAAGCCATAAAATCAGAGATCCATAAGCTTGCAGAGACTGACAAAAATATAACTGGCTTTGAACCTAAACAGTTTGAGCTCAGTGTACATTGTCATAAAGAGGATCCCGGTATTGAGGATATTGTGCGACGTATAGATACTAAAGGGGAATTCTATGTCTACTGGGTTGCGGGTGAGTCCTATGATATTTTTCTGAAGCGCTTTAGTAAAGGGGCTGGCCTTAAGTTTCTAGCAAAACATTTAAAAATTGACATTTCCGAGACTCTTGCTGTAGGTAACGATCCCAACGACGTGCCTATGCTAGAAGTAGCTGGTATTAGTATTACAACTAATCCAAAGAAAATCCCTGCGGATTATCAAACGGAAAAAGAGATGGCTCTCGGTGGTGATGAGGTAGCCGATAAGTTACTTGAGCTTACAAAATAATGAATGATGTTTTAAAGTCAGTAGAAAAACTTCCAGATCAATGTCTTCAAGCCTGGGAAGAGACCCAAAAAATCGAGTTTGACGCAAGATACAAGGAGATTTGGAACGTAGCAGTTTGTGGTATGGGTGCATCAGGTTTACCGGCACATATTATTAATAGTGCTTTTCCGGCCAATGTGCCGGTCGTTTCGGTAAATGCTTATGATCTTCCTTCATGGGCACACGAGCACACGCTAGCCTATTTGTCCTCGTATTCGGGAAATACTGAAGAAATTCTCTCTTGTGCTGAGCAAGCAAAGAAAAGCAATTGCATGGTAACTGGATCTTCGGAAGGTGGAAAATTGGCCGAGTTTTTCAAAAGTAATAACTATTCTGCCTATGTTTATGATCCAAAACATAACCCTGCAAAACAGCCAAGAATGGGGTTGGGTTACGGAGTCTTTGGACAATTAGGTATTCTTGCCAAACTTGGTGTTGTTAGTGCTGTTGAAGGACCTTTGGGAGATCAAGTAAAGCGTGGTGTTGGACGTACGACTGAGTCTAAGGGAAAGATTCAACAGGCAGCTAAAAAGCTTGCAGAGACAATTAAGGACCGTGCACTTCTAATTTTTGCCGCAGACCACTTAATTGGTAATGCTCACGCTTTTGCAAACCAGGCAAATGAAACGTCAAAGACCGCAGCATTCTGGTTTTCAATCCCTGAGGCAAACCATCATTTGCTAGAGGGATTAAAACATCCAAAAATTCCTTTAACTGCAATTTTCCTTGAATCAAACAACTATTTTGATCCTGTTAAGAAGCGAATTGAGTTAACAAAAAAAATAGTTGAGAAAAATGGGCATGAGACTCAATCGTATAGGGTTCAACAAGGAACACTTCTTGAGGAAATGTTAGACGCCCTTATGTTCTCTAGTTTTACAACAGTCTATCTTGCAGATCACTATAGGGAAGACCCTCTCGCAATTCCATGGGTTGATTCTTTTAAGAAAGAGTTGGAGAAAACTAAATGAGTTTTGTGGAATTAAAAAATGAAATAGAGAGTATAAAGGAACGTAACAGACGTGTTGAGTCAGATAAAAAATGGGAAACGAGTTGGATCCGGAGAATTTTTGTTGCGGGTTCTACGTATATCTTAATCCTCATTGTTATGTATTTGATTAACGTCGAGCAACCGTTCCTAACGGCTCTTATTCCAACCGTTGCCTATTTAATTTCGACGGCCTCTCTCGGAGTGTTAAAAGAGTGGTGGTTGAAGAAAAGGAGATAAAAAGTAATACGTATTTTAATACGTATTATAATACGTACTTGGTATGACTAGGAGAAAGCTATCAGAGCGAAATATTAGAAAAATCACGAAGGTTGGTGGTACAAGTCTTGCTGTCACACTGCCAGCTGAATTTACCAAGAAGCTTAAGTGGAGAGAACGTCAAAAAGTTGTAACCAAGCTCCGCGGCTCCAAGATTACTATTGAGGATTGGAGGAAGTAATTGAATTATGAGTGAAGACATCTTACTAGATCCAGCAGCCCAAGCTGGGAAACTAAAACAGATCTTTGATCGGTTGCTCGCGGAGAAAGGTATCGGTCGGTATGAGATTTTTACCGGTGACGAAGAAGCAAGTGAGATTCTTCCTGGCGGTATCTATCCCCAATCTGGATCCCTGCTCACGGGAGACGGGCGTGTATTTCACTTCTGGCTTAGTTGGGACAAGCTGAAGCATGACTACACTTTGGGAGAGGACGAGATAGATCCGGGTGGAAATTTAGTGTCATTTTGGGGACAGGAGGACTCCTCCCAATGGGATCAATCTCCAAGCTTCCAGGAAGCGAAACGAAAGCTTGGTCTTGAGTAAACAGTGTCAGCGGCATACGGAGTTTCTTCATTGAATTTTTCCTCTTTTATAGCGTAGAATGAAGTTGTACTGCCCATCTTGAGAATGGGCACTTTTGGCCTGCCACCCGTCTTTGCCGAGGTGGCTCGAAGACGAGCGATGAACAAACCTCAATACATTCTTGAGTTTAAGGATATAGATAAGGATGATGTTGCTAAAGCTGGTCCCGAAGGAGTTGCGCTCGCCGAGATGACAGAAGCAGGGTTTCCGATCCCCACAGGCTTTGTAATATCCTCTTCGGCTTACAAATTATTTCTTCAAGAAAACGATCTCGATAAGAAAATTACGGAAAAACTTGGACGCCTAAATCCAAAGAAGCTGAAAAGACTAGATCTAGTTTCAGAAAAAATAATGCGGATGATCCAACGCGGGACAATTCCTAAAGAGTTGGGTAAGGAAGTGGTTGCAAAATATGAACACATGTCGCCCTTTCTACGACATGCACTTATTCTTGTAAAACCCTCTGTTTATGGCAAGAAACTTTCTAAGTCACAGACCCAAACGTTAATAACAAAGGGAGATGCAAATCTTCTTGAGGCTATGAAGAAAGCTTGGGCTTCATTCTTTTTACCAGATGCGATCTCCTACCGACTTAAGAATAAGCTGGGCCATTTTAAGGTTAATATTGCTGTTGTTATCCAAGAAAGAGTTGATGCCGAAGTCTCAGGGAGTGCTTTAATAGGTCAAGATAAACGCAAAATAGTTATTGAGGCGGTATGGGGTCTAAAGGAGATAGCTTCGCGGGGAGATATCACACCTGACAGATATGAGATCAAGCGTCATACATTTGAAATTCTTGAAGCCAATGTCAGCCATCAAGAACACCAAATAGTACGTGGGTATCATGGAAATAAAGAAAGAGTTGTGCCAGATCACCGAAAAAATAAGCAAAAATTAGCCGAGGACAAGATAAAAGAATTGGCAGAGATTGTAGAAAACATACGCTCCCACCATTACTTCCCTCAAGAAATTGAATGGGATTACAAAGGCGGGAAGTTTTATATTACAAAAGTGAATCATTCCAAAGATCCGCAAGTTGATCGTGCGCAGCCGACTGGTCTACTTGTACGCAAACCCGGGGACGTTTTACTCCAGGGAAAGGGAGTAAGCCCCGGGATAGTAACTGGAGTAGTGAAAGTGATCCATAATTCAAAACAGGCTAAGGCAGTTAAAAAGATAGATATTGTAGTTGTGCCACAAGATTTGGAGGATTTTAGATCTGCACTTAAGCATGCAGCGGGTTTTATAACTGGCGATGGTGAAATTACTTCAGATGTAGCCATTTTAGCGCGTGATTTAGGCATTCCTTGTGTTACCGTGAAAGACTCGAGTGTACACATCCTATCAGATGGGATGACAGTTACTGTGAACGGAAAAACTGGGACTGTGATTCGTGGTAGACCGCAAGATTTAGAAGCACCAAAGTTAGACAGAGTTATGGAGACAAAGACTGATATTACGACTGCAACCAAGATTTACGTAAACCTTGCAAAGGGTAGTAATGCGCGCAAAATCTCAAACTTGCCTATCGATGGAGTTGGTTTACTTCGGGGGGAAAACATAGTTAAAAAATCAGGGATGCACCCCAAGGACATTGTTTCTCGTAGCGATCAGGAAAAATTTATTTCCATGTTGGGAGAGAATCTTAGCAAGTTTTGTAGAAATTTTGACCCTAGACCAGTCGTCTATCGCCCTTCTGACTTTACTACAGAGGAGTATAAGGGTTTGGGAGACGGACGAAGGTTTGAGCCGGAGGAGTCAAATCCAATGTTCGGGTATCGCGGGGCGCTGCGCTATATTGGAGACTCAACTAGTTTTGAACTTGAACTAGCAGCAATTAGAAGGGTGCGGGAGACTTCTAAAAATCTTTGGATGATGATTCCATTTGTTCGATCCCCAGAAGAGCTTTTACAAGTAAAGCGGATAATGGCGGCAGCCGGAGTGGTCAGAAGCCCAACATTTAAACTTTGGTTATCGGTCGAACTTCCTGTTAACGTTATACTGATTGAGGACTTTCTAAAGGTTGGGATTGACGGAGTATCAATTGACCTTGACCATTTAGCGATGCTTATACAAGGAGCTGATCGTGGCAATTCAGAAGTTGCGCAATCTTTTAATGGTCACAGTCCGGCAGTTTTAGCATCAGTAAGGCGAGTGGTTAAAGCATGTCAAAAGCACAATATAACAACGTTTGTGTCTAGCCGAGAGTTAGCAAAACATGACGAGTTGGTTGAATTTTTAGTTGAGCTTGGAGTAACTGGTATTTCAGCTGAGCGACTCGCGATCGATAGAACTCGAGGGGTTGTTTACGATATGGAGAGGAGGATCGCGACAGGCAAGAGCTTGTTCTAAGGCAAGATCAAAAGATGGCAAGAATATCACGAGTTTGGTCCAGAGAGATTATTGATAGTCGGGCTACTCCAACGGTTGAAACTGTTGTCCAGCTTGATACTGGGCATGTTGCCGTCTCCTCTGTATCGTCTAGTACTATGAATTCGACAGGCAAGTATAAGGCGGTGGATCTTCGGGACGAAGACGAGAAGAGATTTTTTGGTTATGGTGTTTTGAAGGCAGTTTCAAATGTAAACCAAATTCTTGGCCCAAAGATTGTAGGAGCAGACCCGACCAAACAGGCAGAGATAGATCAAATACTAATTAGTCTTGACGGTTCTCCTAATAAGGTAAAGCTGGGAGCAAACGCAATTTTGTCGGTCTCGCAAGCAGTTTTGAAAGC